>NZ_JBPWAP010000072.1:0-21299 GCF_051776705.1 Bacillus cereus group sp. BceL291
TGTACATAAGAACAAATTATCGATGGCAAGCCGTATGCGGTGAAAATCGCACGTACGGTTTAGAGTGGGGGAAAAGATGGAGATTATTTCAAAGTCTTACCTATCACTATCATTAGCTGAAACAGGGTCTCATATTCTAGTAATGGATTTATACGCAAAAACAATGATTAAGCAACCAAATGTAAATTTATCTAATATCGATTTAGGCTCAGAGGGGGGAGAGTTGCTCAAAAATATTCACCTTAATCAAGAGCTGTCACGAATCAATGCGAATTACTGGTTAGATACAGCGAAGCCACAGATTCAAAAAACTGCTCGTAATATTGTAAATTACGATGAACAATTTCAAAATTATTACGACACATTAGTAGAAACTGTACAAAAGAAAGATAAGGCAGGTCTAAAAGAGGGTATAAATGATTTAATTACTACAATCAATACAAATTCAAAAGAAGTTACAGATGTGATTAAGATGCTACAAGACTTCAAAGGGAAACTATATCAAAATTCTACAGATTTTAAAAATAATGTTGGTGGTCCAGATGGGAAAGGTGGATTAACTGCAATATTAGCAGGTCAACAGGCAACGATTCCACAACTTCAAGCTGAAATTGAGCAACTTCGTTCTACTCAGAAAAAACATTTTGATGATGTATTAGCATGGTCAATTGGTGGTGGATTGGGAGCAGCTATTTTAGTTATTGCAGCTATTGGAGGAGCGGTAGTTATTGTTGTAACTGGCGGTACAGCAACACCGGCTGTTGTTGGTGGACTCTCGGCTCTTGGCGCAGCTGGTATCGGTCTAGGAACTGCGGCTGGTGTCACAGCATCTAAGCATATGGATTCCTATAATGAAATTTCTAACAAAATCGGAGAATTAAGTATGAAAGCAGATCGTGCTAATCAAGCAGTTCTTTCGCTTACTAACGCGAAAGAAACATTGGCATATTTATACCAGACTGTAGATCAAGCGATATTGTCTCTAACAAATATTCAAAAGCAATGGAATACAATGGGCGCAAATTATACAGATTTACTGGATAATATCGATTCTATGCAAGACCACAAATTCTCTTTAATACCAGATGATTTAAAAGCGGCTAAAGAAAGTTGGAATGATATTCATAAAGATGCAGAATTCATTTCAAAAGATATTGCTTTTAAACAGGAGTAGAACTGAAATTTAAAACCTAAATTGGAGGAAAATGAAATGATAAAAAAAATCCCTTACAAATTACTCGCTGTATCGACACTATTAACTATTACAACTGCTAATGTAGTTTTACCAGTAACAACTTTTGCAAGTGAAATTGAACAAACGAATAATGGAGATACGGCTCTTTCTGCAAATGAAGCGAGAATGAAAGAGACCTTGCAAAAGGCTGGATTATTTGCAAAATCTATGAATGCCTATTCTTATATGTTAATTAAGAATCCTGATGTGAATTTTGAGGGAATTACCATTAATGGATATGTAGATTTACCTGGTAGAATCGTACAAGATCAAAAGAATGCAAGGGCACATGCCGTTACTTGGGATACGAAAGTAAAAAAACAGCTTTTAGATACATTGAATGGTATTGTTGAATACGATACAACATTTGATAATTATTATGAAACAATGATAGAGGCGATTAATACAGGGGATGGAGAAACTTTAAAAGAAGGGATTACAGATTTACGAGGTGAAATTCAACAAAATCAAAAGTATGCACAACAACTAATAGAAGAATTAACTAAATTAAGAGACTCTATTGGACACGATGTTAGAGCATTTGGAAGTAATAAAGAGCTCTTGCAGTCAATTTTAAAAAATCAAGGTGCAGATGTTGATGCCGATCAAAAGCGTCTAGAAGAAGTATTAGGATCAGTAAACTATTATAAACAATTAGAATCTGATGGGTTTAATGTAATGAAGGGTGCTATTTTGGGTCTACCAATAATTGGCGGTATCATAGTGGGAGTAGCAAGGGATAATTTAGGTAAGTTAGAGCCTTTATTAGCAGAATTACGTCAGACCGTGGATTATAAAGTAACCTTAAATCGTGTAGTTGGAGTTGCTTACAGTAATATTAATGAAATGCACAAGGCGCTTGATGATGCTATTAACGCTCTTACTTATATGTCCACGCAGTGGCATGATTTAGATTCTCAATATTCGGGCGTTCTAGGGCATATTGAGAATGCAGCTCAAAAAGCCGATCAAAATAAATTTAAATTCTTAAAACCTAATTTAAATGCAGCGAAAGACAGTTGGAAAACATTACGAACAGATGCTGTTACATTAAAAGAAGGAATAAAGGAATTAAAAGTGGAAACTGTTACTCCACAAAAATAGGGAAATATTAATTCTGTTGTAAAGTGAACTAAAACATAGAAAGTCTATGATTACACTGTTAAACAGAAAAGTAATAATTAATAAATCCTTATATAACAGAAAGGCGGAGTCTCATTAAAGACTTCGCCTTTCAATTATATATAAGTATGAGTCGAATAAAAAATAACCTTGTAGTTTAATTGCTTTTTTAAAATTTGCAATAGAATCGGTTAATTTGAAGCAGATGATATACATTTTCTTTAATACTTAATGATTTGAAGGCTGCTAAAGAAAGTTCAAACGATACTGATAAAAGATGTAGAACTCATTTTGAAAGACATCGCTTTTTAATAAGATTAGAACTTGAAACCATACCTTATATAGGAGGAATACGAAATGATGAAAAAAATCCCTAATAAACTACTCGCTGTATCAGCGTTTTTAACTATAACAACTACTTATGCAGTCATACCACTAGATACTTTTGCAATTGAAATTGAACAAACGAACACTGAAAATATGTCTCTTTCAGCAAATGAAGAACAGATGAAAAAAGCTTTGCAAGATGCTGGTTTATTTGCAAAAGCTATGAATGAATATTCTTATTTGCTAATTAATAATCCAGATGTGAGTTTTGAAGGAATAACTATTAATGGAAATGCAGATTTACCTAGTAAAATTGTACAAGATCAAAAGAATGCAAGAGCACATGCTGTTACATGGAATACACAAGTAAAAAAACAGCTTTTTGATACATTGACAGGCATTATAGAATACGATACAAAATTTGAAAATTATTATGAAACATTAGTAGAGGCGATCAATACTGGAAATGGAGATACTTTAAAAAAAGGGATTACAGATTTACAGGGAGGAATTCAACAAAATCAAAAGTCTGCAAAAGCATTAAAAGAAGAATTAATTCAATTAAAAAATGCTATTGGAGAAGATGTTAGAACATTTGGAAGTCATAAAGAGACATTGCAATCGATTTTAAAAAACCAAGGTGCTGATGTGGAGGCTGACCAAAAGCGTCTAGAGGACCTTTTAGGACAAGTAAAATATCAGAAAGACATAGAATCTAAGGGCTTAGACATGGTGAAAATCCCCTTTATTCCAACCTTGATTGCTGGTGGCATAATGATAGGTGATGCAAGAGGTAAGTTAGGTTGGCTAGAACCTGAATTAGCAAAATTGCGTCAGACTGTAGATTATAAAATAACATTGAATCGTGTAGTTGGAGTTGCATTTCATAATATTAGTGATATGCATAGTATGCTTGATAGTGCTATCACTGCTCTTACTTATATGTCTACGCAATGGGAGGATTTAGATTCTCAATATTCGGGTGTACTGGGACATATTGAGAAAGCTGATCAAAAAGCTGATCAAAATAAATATAAATTCTTAACCCCTAGCTTGAATGCAGCGAAAAACAGTTGGAAAACATTAAAAACAGATGTTGTCACTTTGCAAGAAGGGATAAAAATTGCAGAGAAAAAAGAACAGGATTTTTTGAATCAGCTTCGTCCATCAAACGTTTTCTACTTTTATAAAAAAATTCATAACGCATACACTTTTGAAATAAAGACTGGAACAAATGCGCCAAATGCGTCTTATAAAGTTATGAATTTAACTAAAAACACTGTTCATAATATGTGGAGTGGAGGGGCTAATACTAACATGTGGGCTGATTGGCTTTCATTCAATCCAAATGATGAATTTGCGGTAGTAGCAGTAGTGGATGGTAAAGAATATGTTGTGTATAAAGACAAAGTACAAAATATAATGAACTGAATCTGAAAGTAACGAAGTAATTGGAGCTGGACAATAAACTAGACAACAAGTTAATTGAAAAATCTCCTTATATCCTAGAATATTTTGCTCAAGAAAAAGAATTTGTTCAGCGAAAAAGTAAATATTGAACCAAGGAGTTAGTTGTCTTATGTGTATGGTTTTACCGAAAGGTTTCAAGTACATTACTCATACAATTATGTAGTTATCCTGAAGCATCTACAGGTGTTCTTATCGACCTTGAAGAACTACTTAGCTTCCTAAGTTGAGTAATTTTATGCAAAATTAAGTGAACGTTTTTGTACATAGATTAGTTGACATTTATATAGTTTTTTTTCATTTTTAAAGATAGTTTTGTTTTTTATGTTATTTTTCAAAAATTACTGCTGAAATTTCTATATTCATCACTCAGCATATAATCATTGTTTGATGAAATGACATACCACGTCCCTTAGAGTTTCAGACATATTACGATAAATTAAAGAAAAAAGATAATAGTAGTCAACGGTTACTATTATCTTTTTTGAACTATTTTTCATTAAAATATCTCATCTGCTGTGCCCCTTATTTACTTTTCTAGATTTTATCCTAGTTTAAAATTTATGCATTTGAACTGTTTATACAATTTGTAGGATTTTTAGCTTTTTTGTCGAATACACTTAATGCAAGGAGGGACATTACATGATTATTAAAGATTATTTCATCAACCTTTCTATTTTTTCTTTATTAGTTAGCGCAGCAATATTTATTCAAGTGTTTACAATTAATTCTAGTCGATATTTTGAAAAGCTCTATGGAGGGATTATTGCAGTTACGTTAATGTTCTTTTCTTTTCCATACATGGGATTTTCCTACGATCTTCGAGTTGTTCCTCTTATTCTATCTTTTATTTACTTTGGTCGTATTGCTGGTTGGATTACGTTAATTAGCATAATTGTAATGCGTATCTTTTACACAGGAGGGTACTGGGAACCTCCTGTGATTGCTTATTTAGGTATGGGGATTCTATTTTCTACCTTTAAAACTTATTTTAAAAAACTACATCCTTTTAAAAGTGCATCGTTATATTTTTCTGTTTTTATTGGAATAAAGTGGTTAGTTGGCGTATTATTTAATACTACATTACTTTACACAGGAGGCTTATTATATATAGCGTTAGGACTTTTAATTGGGCTATTTCTTATGGAAGCCTACCAGAGATTGTATTATTTAACACAGGACTTATCTAAAATGAATCGAGAATTAAAAAAATCGAAGCAAGAACTTGCAGATACCGTACATGAGCTTCAAGGAGGAATTTTTAAATTTAAAAAAGTGGGTAAGCACTTTATACACACTTTATGTGATGGACAGTTTTATTATCAAAACGGATTTTATTCTGAACAGGTGGTAGGAAAAAGCTTACGTACTATTGATGCTTCTATTGTTCCTCCACATTTAGTTCCACAATTGATGAAGTACTATCTTCAGGCATGGGAAGGAAAAGAAATTATATTTGAATTACCTTGGCCAAATGATAAAACTATTATTCTTATTGCGCTTAGGCCGATTAAACGAAATGGACAAGTTATTGAAGTTGTTGGTTCTACAGTTGATATAACCGAAAGGAAAAAGGTAGAATCAGAATTAAGCGCTACCAAAGAATTATTGGAATCATTTATAAAGCACAATCTAGATGCTATTACCATTTCTGATCGAGAAGGGCATATTTTACAAGCGAATAAAGCTTATGAAAAGATATTTGGGTGGTCATCACAAGAAATCATAGGTAAGAGATTACCTTGTGTACCAGATTTTTTAATGGAAGAATCGCTTAAAAATATTCAGAAAATTCTAACGGGTGAATCTGTGGTTACTAGATTAGAAACTGTTAGACAAAGGAGCGATGGGAGTCTTCTTGATGTCAGTCTGACAGTTTCTCCTATACTAGATGTAAGAGGAAATGTGATAGCTTTATCAGCAATATGTAGAGACATCTCTGAAAGAAAACAAGCAGAAAGAGAACGACATCGATTACACCAGCAATTAAGAGATAGTGAAATGAAGTACCGTGCACTAATTGAACAAGCAACTGATGCGGTATATGTAGTAGAGCTGAATGAAGATAATGCTCCAAGTCGATTTATTGAGGTAAACCCTGTTGGGTGTAGAAGGTTTGGATATAGTAGAGAAGAGTTGCTCTCATTATCATTTTCAAATATAGTACCACAAGATTCTCAAATGATCGTAAGGTTATTAGAAAAAATTAAAAAGGGACAAACTTCCTTCACTTTGCAAGATGAATATGTTTTTCCAACAGGAAAAGTAATAACAACTGAGTTTAGTGTTCGTGTTTTTAACTTAAATGGGAAAAAAGTTTTCCTAAGTATTTCTCGTGATATCACTGAACGGCTAAAAACAGAAGAATTATTACGAAAATCTGAAAAACTTGCTGTTGTAGGACAATTAGCGACTGTAATGGCTCATGAGATTAATAATCCATTAACTGCAATGAAAGGGTTCATGCAATTACTAAAATCAACGGAAAGTGAGAATAATCAGGGTTATATTAATATAGTATCATCAGAGATTGAGCGTATAGAGAGCATTACAACTGAATTTATGGCGGTAGCCAAACCACAGGTGGTAAAAATGCAACCTAATAACATTAGTGTGCTAATGGATCAAGTTTTAATGCTACTACAACCTCAAGCAATGATGAATAATATAAAAATTAAAATCGATCTTAACCCTGGTATTCCATTGATTTCATGTGAAGGAAATCAATTAAAGCAAGTATTTGTTAATATATTAAAAAATGCAATTGAATCTATGCCGATGGGAGGAGAAATTCTCATTCAATTAAATATACTTGATAATAATCAATTAAGTATTCGTTTTATCGATCAAGGGTGTGGCATTCCAAAAGAACGTATACCATACCTCGGAGAACCTTTTTATAGTATTAAAGAAGAGGGGATTGGCTTAGGGTTAATGATCTGTTATAAAATCATTGAAACACATCAGGGAAATGTATTTATTGAGAGTGAAGTGAATAAGGGAACTACAGTTGAAGTCACTCTCCCTATTTGTACACTTCAAAATTAATATATTTTTTCACTGAAATTTTTTAAGAAACCATATAAAACGTAATGCTATTAAACAAAAACTGAATAGAACTTTCTATCGTTGTTTACAAGAGGAAATGACAAACGCAATAAGACATGGAAAAGCGAGAAACGATACAAGTCTTGTTACAATAGCATACAAATCATGTAATACTTCCAAAACAAGATTGTCTGTATATGTCGAAGAGTTATATCCCCGATACACTTAATCAATTAACTATAGAAACTGGTGGAATGAAACGAAAATGTAAGTATCATAGGAACTTATGGTTAAATCAAAAAATCTCTACTACGGCTCTTACTCAACTGTGTAGTCATTTTAGAAATCATAACAGGGATTTTATTAAGCATGGAGGGAATTAATCGACACTTTAACTTAGCTTCTGCAGCTGTCTACTGTTCAAAAAATAATTTCTGTATGTTATACCAAAAATAAAGAATGTACTTTTAGAATTTATAAAAAATATAATTAGGATTAAATTAAAACCTTCCAAAAAGCCTGTTATAAAAACATCCTTTCTTTACAACCAAAAGAAAGGATGTTTTTAATATTGTAATTATGCTTGAAAACATTTCAAATTTTTACTTGTAATTTTAATGAAAAATATAGTCTCGCAGTAGATTAGGGAGAAGAGAAACTATTAACAAAGAATTTCATAAACATTAAGATGCTTTGTTAATAGTTTTTATACCTGTAGCGGTTTGTCCGGTTTGATAATATTAATCAGTTCTTCTTTATAATAAAACCATGAAGTACACCTCTTTTAAGTTAGTTAACATTGTTATGGTGTTCGCTATTTGGTTACTTCATACTTTAATTCATGTTTTCACCAATTAATTACTACCTCAAAATGCAAAGTTTTTGGAAATAACTATTTTAGATGTGAGATGAAAATGGGGGATAGATACTTAGCATTTAATAAAAAAGATAAGATTACGAAATGTAATCTTATCTTTTTATTAAGAATAATGAATTGTAGCTTCAAGGCTTCAGAATGACTTTTATACAATCATCTTCACGATTATTAAAAATTTGATAACCGTAGCTCGCTTCTTCAAGGGGGATTTTGTGTGTAATAATTTCTTTTGGATCAAATTCTTTATTTGTTATTTTTTTAAATAGTTCTGGCATAAAATGAATGACAGGTGCTTGTCCCATTTTAAGATTAATATTTCTAACCCAAAATGCTCCGAGTGGAAATGCATTATAATTGCCACCATAAACGCCAGTCATTTGAACCGTTCCATATTTTCTTACGGCTTTCGTAGCTATTTGAATAGGGCCGAGAGTTCCGCCTTGTAATTTCAATTTTTGTTCCAGAAATTCTAGTGGCGATTTTTTTCCATCCATCCCCACACAATCAATAACTACATCGGCACCACCATGTGTAATTTCCTTTAAATGTTCTCCCATATCGGGGAATTTTGTAAACTCAAATACCTCAACATTGTTAATCTTTTTTGCATAATTCATCCGATAATCTAAGTAATCCACTGCAATTACACGTTTAGCACCTTGCATCCAAGCAAATTTTTGTGTCATTAATCCAACAGGTCCACAACCAAGGACGATAACAGTATCACCTGGCTTAACGCCTGCGTTTATTACACTCCAATAGGCTGTAGGTAAAACATCTGATAAAAATAGTAGGGATTCATCTTCAAGCTCGCATGATTCCGGTATAACAAATGGAGTGAAATTGCCAAATGGAACTTTTAAATATTCTGCTTGTCCGCCTGGATGATTACCAAATTTCTCCGTATAACCAAAGTATCCACCAGAATCGTAATGAGGATTTGAGTTATCACATTGACTTTCCATTTCATGTTGGCAATAGAAACAATGTCCACAAGAAACGTTGAAGGGGATGACAACACGATCGCCTTTTTTCACTTTAGTGACATCTGGCCCGACTTCTTCAACGATTCCCATTGGTTCATGGCCGATAATGTATCCTTGAGGTAAGGGCATGTTACCTTGATATAAATGTAAATCAGAACCGCAAATAGCGGTTGAAGTAATTCTTACAATAATATCATCTTTTTTCTCTAACTTTGCATCATCAACTTGTTTAACTTGTACTTGATTTGGTCCTTGATAGGTTACAGCTTTCATCTCATATCTCCTTTTGGATTATGTCTCAAAACATAATTTTATTTAATCTCTTGGTGAAATAGAAATCTTTCTTTTATTTACTGAAGGGAATTAGGAAGTATACATAGTGTTGTTATGAAAGTATGTTATATCAGTTATTCTTTCTTATATGTTTTGCCCTACTTTAAGAAAAAAATCAATTTTTATTCATAATCTAATTTCCATAAAAAGGATAATTATTATTTCATAATTTGTAGCATATTAAAAACATCGGAGGTGAAACAATATGGCAAACAATAATAGTGGAAGTCGTAATGAATTGTTAGTTCGAGGCGCTGAACAAGCTCTTGATCAAATGAAATATGAAATTGCACAAGAGTTTGGTGTACAACTTGGTGCAGATACAACAGCTCGTTCAAACGGATCTGTTGGTGGTGAAATTACAAAACGTTTAGTAGCAATGGCAGAACAACAACTTGGTGGTAGAGCTAACCGCTAAGTAAATTGGCTTAAAATATAGCAAATATGTAAATCAATTTCTTTTGTGTATTCATAAAAATAAAAAACCTTATATTAAACAGATACTCACTCAAAGATTATTGATAATCTTCTTTCATAATCTTTGAGTATTTAATTTGTAAACTACTTTCCTAAACAATAAACACGCGGTGTTGGAAAGGTGTTTTCCATGCATAGTAGAAAATCTTTTGCAGGAAAAAGCATACTTAAAAATTTGATTTCAATATTGAAATCAATATTTATTATGATATTTTCGAAAGGTAGGAATTTAAAAATGGGTATATTAAGTGGAAATCCTCAAAATGAACCGTTACATTACGGTGAAGTATTTGACATTTGGAGCTATCTTCTTGCTGCACAGGGTGCGATTGCAAGCCATCAAGTATTTATGAATCATACAGGTGATGAAGACTTGAAGAAGTTTTTAGAAGGCTTAATTGAAAATGATATGAATTCGGAAATAGAAGAATTAAAAGCTCTTTTAAAGATTAATGGAGTCGCTTTACCGCCTGCTCCTCCAGAACGACCAGTTGCATCTATCGAAGACATTCCTCCGGGAGCACGTATTAATGATGTTGAAATTGCTGCTGCTGTTTCTGCAGGATTAGCAGCTGGACTTGTGACATGTAGTCAGGTGATGGGAAAATGTCTTCGAGAAGATGTAGGGATGCTATTTGGCCAATTTCATATGAAAAAAGCGCAGGCAGGTGTAACTCTGCTACGTTTAAGTAAGAAAAAAGGATGGGTAGTTCCACCTCCGTTACATGTAAGAAATTCCGATCAAGCTTAATAAACAAAAATAAAAAGTGGCGTTGGCCACTTTTTTATTTTTTAGATGTATCCTCAAGATTGGATTTATTTATTGTGGAAGAATCCATATATTCCTCTGACATCTCCATAGCATATTTATCATGATGAATATGATTGCGATTTTTTAATTCATCGTCGTTACGTAGCACTAGCCTCTTCATATAAATATGGAAGAAAACTTCTGTTCCACCAATAATTAAAGCGGCTATAAATGAAGAAAGTCCAATGTTACGAGTAGCATCTAAATTAGTAAACAAGGATGTTAGTAACCAAGTTCCGAAAAAGCTTAAGCCGAAATCTGCCATTGTAGCAATCATATTTCCGTATTTAGGTAAAATGAAGAGGTCTCCGATTAAATAGGCAGCTCCCGTAAGAAAAAGAGAAATTAGTAATACTCTAGGAATTGAAATGCCTTGAAAGATACTGAGCATGATTAGCAATACTGCAGTTATCGCTGTGTATTTAATTAATAAGGCAACAATATGTTTCATCATTTTCCTCCATTGTTTAAACGTATATGGAATACAATATTTCATTAAAAACGGATTATGCTTTTATATAGCGTAACCCGTTTTAATCACCCCTTAATGGTAAGAAGTACAACCTGGGTAAGAAGCAGGCTTATACTATGGATAGTATTTGCGGAATATCGAGCTTTATTCATAAAGGGTAGTTCCATTCTTATAATAGAGATGTTGCCTAAGTACAGTGTTTTTTCATATTAAACTTAATATTCGTTGGTGTTTTGATTCATTAATATAAAAATAAACAAAGTATTTCCGCATTTAATGCATCTTTTTATCTATATATTTTCCGTAATCAGGTACAGCAATTTTATCAAATTCTTGAACCAGTGTTTTGAGGTTCGTTGATAGCAATTCACCTGACATTGGTATCCCATGTCCAGTAATAGCGACTAGAGGCTTTAATTCTTCTAATTTAATGACTGATTCTTTAGCGGCTTTCCAGTCTGTTGTTAAATAACGAGGAGGACCGCTTATTTCCTGTTCTTGAGTTATTACTTTATACAGATACTCCTGTTTCACTGTAACAAAAGCGTCCCCAGCAATTAAAGTTCGGTCTTTCTCTCGGAATAATGAAATATGCCCAGGAGTATGCCCTGGTGTATGAATCCATCTAAACTCTGGCATATGGGGAACAGTTCCATCGATAGGTAGTGCTTTTACGCTATTTCCTAAATCAATCGGTTCATTAGGGAACAGGGGAGACATTTTCGCTACCATACCACCTTCAACTGTTGGATCTGGTTCAGGATAGCTTTGTTGTCCAGTCAAAAACGGTATCTCCATTTGATGGGCATAGACTGGAACATCCCAATATTTAATGAGTTCAATTATTCCTCCAACATGATCAAAATGCCCATGAGTTAAAATAATTGCTTTTGGACGGCTATTTGTACCAAATCGCTCCTCAGTAACAGAGATAATTTCATTTGCACATTTAGGCATTCCAGCGTCAACTAAAACAAAATCATCGGTATGCGGATTCCCAACAAAACATATGTTGACGATTTGAATCGTGTAGCAAAATAAATCAGGTAATACTTCGATGCCGTGACCACTTTCAATTGAAGTTGCTGGAATAAACTTGTAATCACTTCCATAATTCATTTCCTTGTTCACCTTTTGTCCCCCTTAATATGTTTCAATACGACATTATAGTTCCCTAATTTCTCAAATCCATTTTGGGGGATTTGAGAAAAGAATTAGTGGGGATTACAAAAAACAAAAATTAAGGTGGAGACATATCGATTTATATAAAGTGCAAACAGAAAATATTGATTTCACAAGTGTAGTTTTTACTATTTTTTGAGGAGGGGTTATGAGTTAATAAAAGGTTCATCTGAATATTTTAACGTAGGTTTATAAAGAATACAGAACAGTTTCTAATAGAAATTCATTAAATGAGGCGATTACTTGTACCGATGCTTTTCATAATCAAAGGATATTTAAGTTTTGTGATGTAATTGAGATTGATTAAATTATGCTTTTCAATAGCTATTAACAGCCCGTTCAGTGATACTAATATCTCTTACTAGCTATAATGATATATTCTATTTTTTATCTAACTAACGCTCTTAGTGTAGCTGGTGTCCTTGCATTGAGTACTTCATGGTTTTTATTCATTTTCACATGTTTCATCCGAAAGAAAAACGGAAATCCCTTCTTTATTAGAGATAGGAAATTCCGGTTCATCTTTTTTATAAACAGTTCAATTGTATTTCAAATTCACATGATGATTCGGTAAATCACCTTGGATAAAGTAGGCTTTATTGATAGCGAATCTGTATTTCTTGATTGATTACCGCCTATTCCTCATACATCATTTTCCTCGTCATTCCACCGTCTACGACAAGGTTTATACCTGTAACAAAATCATTTTCGCTGGCTGTTAAATACAGACAGGCTCGTGCAATATCATCTGGTGTTCCTACACGCTTTGATAGGTGCTGTTCATGCTCAATTTTACTTAATTTTGAATAATCTCCTGTTTCAATCCAACCTGGGGAAATAGCATTCACGGTAATCCTAGCTTCGCTAAATGAGGCTGCGAGCGCGTGTGTAATAGCAACGATCCCACCTTTTGTGGCAGCATAAGATTCTGAATTTGGCTCAGACATAATCGCCCTTGTAGAGGCAATATTCACGATAGATCCACCTTCTTTGTTATGACGCATATACTTTGCTGCTTCACGTGAACCCAAGAAAACGCTTCTTAGGTTTGTGCTTATTACATCGTCCCATTCTTCTAGCGAAATATCGTAAGGAGACTTGAATAACTCTTTTCCTGCATTATTAATTAAAATATCTATCTGACCGTATGTTTGATTAGCTACTTCCATTAATCGAATAATATCTGTTTCCAGCCTTACATCTGTTTGTACGAAAAGTGCTTCTTTACCCTGTTCTTTCATCTTAGTAACTGTTTTTGCACCTGCTTTTTCGTCTATATCTGCTAAAATAACATTGGCCCCTTTTTCTGCATAATGTAAAGCAATTCCTCTCCCGATTCCATTTCCAGCCCCTGTTATGATCACTGATTTATTAGAAAAATCCATTGTAATTACACTCCTTTTAAAAAAATATAACGTCTTTATTTTTTAATATAACATACAAAAATTATCCTTCTGCATAAGCAATAGTTAATTGATTATGCCCGTATTTTTATTCTTCACTAATAAAAGGAGTAATTATCTTTTTTTCATAAGAAGATAACACAATATTCGTTGATGGCGTACCATATTGCATTGAATCATCAATAAATTGTTCTAAACTTTCTACAGAATGTGTTGCTATTTTGACAATATAGCTAATTTCTCCTGCTACTCTGTAACACTCAAGTACATCTGGATGATTGTAGCAAAAGTTAGATAATGATTTACAATTTGTTGATTTAAACAGTATAAGTGCAGAAATTGGACGATTTATTTTTTTTAGAGAAACATGTGCATGGTAACCTTCAATAATTTGTTGTTCCTCTAACTTTCGTACTCGCTCAGTTACTGACGGGGAAGATAAGTGAACCGCTTCCGCTAAATCCTTCATTGAAATTTTTGCATTTGACTGTAATAGTCCCACGATTTTTTTATCAATTTGATCCATAAATTATCCAACCTTTTTTTATAAAATAGAATAACTTAAATTCTTTATAAAATAAAGAAAAACAATCAAATATCCTTATTGAACTTATTTATCAGCTTTCTATACTTGTATAAAATAAGGGTAGAAGGAGGCGGTTTACGATATGAAAAAGATTTTATTATTATTAGCTGACGGGTTTGAAGCAGTAGAAGCTAGTGTATTTACAGATGTACTAGGCTGGAATAAATGGGAGGGAGATGGATCAACCGAGGTCGTAACAGTTGGTCTTCGGAATAAATTAACTTGTACTTGGAATTTCACTGTCATACCGGAAAAAACGGTTGATGATATTCAATTAGATGAATTTGATGCACTAGCTATTCCAGGAGGATTTGAAGAGGCTGGTTTTTATCGGGATGCATACAGTAGAGAATTCTTACATGTTATTCAACATTTTTATGCCAAGCAGAAGCCTATTGCCAGTATTTGTGTTGCATCATTAACGCTTGGAAAAAGTGGAATTCTTGTAGGTAAAAAAGCTACCACATACAGTCATCCGACGAGTAAACGAAAAGAGCAGTTAAAGAATTTCGGTGCAATAGTACAAAATGATTTAATAGTACAAGATGGAAATATTATTACATCATCAAATCCAGGCACAGCTTTTGATGTTGCGTTTTTATTACTTGAAAAATTAACATCTAAAAAGAATGCTGAACATGTAAAGGATCTTATGGGATTTTAGGCATTTATCTTCTTATGAGTTTTTGATGCTTGCTAGAAGTAATGTGAAAAGTCGCCGTGCTGTAGTTCTATTTGCTGAACCCGAGGAAAAAGAAAAAGGGTTTGATTATTACAATACTTATAATAGGAGAATTTTTATGATTATAACACTTTTCACATATATTTTGTTAGGTTTATCTTTAGCAATACCCGCAGGTGCTATGACAGTCCAAATGACTAAACAAGGAATGAGAAATGGTTTCGTACATGGTTGGTTTGTAGGTATAGGAGGAATGACTGTAGATTTATCTTTAATCGTCCTGATTTATCTAGGGTTCTCTAGTGTATTAACCAATCCATGGGTAGAAACAGTTATGTGGCTCCTAGGTTTTATATTTTTAATGTTTATTGGAATAGAAAGCATTAAAGAAGCAAAGTCGGAAGTTAACATAGATGGAGAAGATCCTAATAAATCTTTATTATCAGCTTATTTATCTGGTTTTATGATTGCTATATCACCGGCTAATATTGTATTTTGGATAGGGGTCTTTGGCCCGGTTCTAGTTTCTTCATTAGGTAATGCAAGTACATCTACATTTATATTAATAGCTGTAGGTATTTTATTAGGTATCTTTATGCATGATATGATCTTATTAAGCTTTGTTCATTTTACTAGACGTTTTCTAAATCCAACCTTTATTAAAAGAGTATCTATATTTGCCGCAATAGTCCTATTCGGATTTAGTGGTTATTTTGGTTACGAGTTTATAAAACAAGTAATGACTTTTATCTCAAAAGCATAGTTCTTATAAACTTAAATAGGGTGGTTATAAGGTAAATGAAAAAGATACGTATTTTAAACGTAACATAATTGTAAATATGTTATATCACGTAGGCAACCCCTCAGGAATTCATTGATCCCTGAGGGGTCTTTAAATTCTTTACACGTAGCCTCTACTATAATTGATGGTGTATGAGCTTAGCTCAATAGCGATGGGGTACTACCCGCATTTTAACGAAAATATACGCTAAGCAAATTTCGATATAAAAGAAGCCGAATTTTCTACTTTAAGAAACTTTCGGTTTCAATTCGTTATGACATTGCTCTATGTTGTTATAGATATATAATTTAATTAAAGTTTCAATTAGTTTAGATCATCAAAAATAATGTCTTTTTTATCTAAATTTCTTAGAACTTATATATGAGATGAATATTAATTTATAAGCATTAAATATTTGTGAAGATTTAATTGACGAACATATTTTTTGACTTTTATTGAAAGTGGATTACACTATAAAAATTTTAGAGAATGGCTATCTATATAAAAATTACATAACAGTAGCTAATATAAATCCATTAAATAAGACGATTACTTGTACGGATGCTTTTCATAATCAAAGAATGTTTAAGTTTGGAGATGTAATTGAAGTGGATTAGAGGGGGAGAAATAAAAATAGTTATCTCTTCCTAACTTAATTATATCATGTAAATCAAGTTCGAAATAGACTGTTTATTCGTATTGACTCCTGCTACAATCAAGAACACATGCATAGTAAGGAGAGATGTTACATGAGTTCTTTTGTTCTCGATTTTCAGGAAATAGAAAACACGCAGCTTTCGCTCGTCGGTGGAAAAGGTTTGAATTTAGGGGAGTTAACAAACATTCAAGGTATACAAGTACCCGAAGGTTTTTGTGTTACAACGGTAGGATATGAAAAGGCTATCGAGCAAAATGAAGAGCTTCAAACTTTGTTGCAGCAGCTAACAAAGTTGAAAATGGAAGAGCGTGCTCAAATCGGTGAAATGAGTAAGAAGATTAGAGAAGTCATTATGGCAGTAGAAATCCCTACTGATGTAGTGGAAGCAGTAGCTCATTATCTCTCACGTTTTGGAAATGAACATGCGTATGCCGTGCGTTCTAGTGCGACGGCTGAAGATTTACCGTATGCTTCATTTGCAGGTCAACAAGATACGTATTTAAATATTATCGGAGAAGAAGCGATTTTACAGCATGTAAGAAAGTGCTGGGGGTCTTTATTTACAGAGCGAGCAGTTACGTACCGCATGCAAAATGGTTTTGAACATAATCAAGTTTCTATATGTGTTGTCGTTCAAAAAATGGTTTTCCCTGAGGCTTCGGGTATTTTATTTACGGCTGATCCGATTACTTCAAATAGGAAGGTGTTGTCAATCGATGCCAGCTTTGGACTTGGCGAGGCGCTAGTATCTGGATTAGTTTCTGCCGATAATTATAAGGTAAAAGAAGATGAAATCGTCGAAAAGGTCATCGCAATGAAAAAATTAGCCATCTATGGACGAAAAGAAGGCGGAACAGAGAGAAAGAAAATTGCTCCTAATCAGCAAAAAGTTCAAACACTTACTGAACAACAGATTTTACAACTAGCACGCATCGGAAGACAAATCGAAGCTTATTTTGGTTGTCCGCAAGATATTGAATGGTGCTTAGTTGATGATACAATTTATATAGTCCAAAGTCGCCCCATTACGACTTTATATCCAATTCCTGAAGAAAATGATGAGGGAAATCATGTGTATATATCGGTTGGCCATCAACAAATGATGACCGATGCGATGAAACCATTAGGTTTATCTTTTTTCCTGTTAACGACTAGTGCCCCTATGCGTAAAGCGGGAGGCAGGTTATTTGTCGATGCTACGCAACAATTAGCTTTACCTGCTAGCAGAGATTACTTAATAAACACTTTAGGAAAATCGGATCCACTCGTAAGAGATGCATTAACGACTATAGTTAAGCGAGATAATTTTATTAAATTATTACCAGATGATGAAAAAGGGAAGAGTGTTGGTAAAAGTGTGCCACCTGCAAATTCTCAACCGGAAATTGAAAATGATCCGGCAATCGTTACAAATTTAATACAGAATAGTCAAGCATCACTTGAAGAGTTAAAACAAAATATGCAACTGAAATCAGGAGTGGACGTACTTGATTTTATTTTGGAAGATATTCAGCAATTAAAGAAAGTATTGTTTAACCCGCAAAGTATCGCTGTCATTATGGCTGGTATGAATGCTTCAACATGGATAAATGAAAAGATGGAGCAATGGTTAGGTGAAAAAAATGCAGCAGACACGCTTTCTCAATCCGTACAAAATAATATTACATCTGAAATGGGTTTAGCATTAATGGATGTCGCTGATGTGATTCGGCCGTACAAAGAAGTTATTACGTATTTACAACATGTAGAAGATGATAGCTTTTTAAATGAACTAGTTCAGTTTAAAGGTGGAGAAGAAGCTCGAGATGCTATTCTAACTTTTCTAAATAAATACGGAATGAGATGTAGCGGAGAAATAGATATTACGAAAACGCGCTGGAGTGAAAAGCCAACTACAATTATCCCGATGATTTTAAATAATATAAGAGATTTTGAATATGGTGCGAGTAAGCGGAAATTTGAAGAAGGACTGCAAGAAGCTTTGAAAAAAGAAGAAGAGTTAGTAGATCGATTACAGCACTTATCGGGTGGAAAACAAAAAGTAGAAGAAACGAAGCGAATGATTCGTAATATCCGTAATTTTATCGGCTATCGTGAATATCCAAAATACGGTATGATTAATCGTTATTTCATATATAAGCAAGCGTTACTGAAAGAAGCTGAGCAACTTGTGCAGAGTGGTGTCATTCATGAAGTTGATGATATATACTATTTAACTTTTGAAGAACTTCACGAAGTAGTCTGCACGAATAAACTAGATTACGAACTGATACAAAAACAAAAAAATGATTACAAATTATATGAAAAACTAACGCCTCCTCGTATAATGACGTCTGATGGAGAAATCATTACAGGTAAATATAAACGAGAAAACCTCCCAGATGATGCGATTGTAGGTTTGCCTGTTTCTTCAGGAGTGATTGAGGGGAGAGCTCGCGTTATTTTAAACATGGAAGAAGCGAATTTAGAAGAGGGCGATATATTAGTTACAGCTTTTACTGATCCGGGCTGGACACCATTGTTTGTGTCTATAAAAGGGTTAGTCACTGAAGTTGGCGGACTTATGACGCACGGAGCAGTAATTGCACGTGAATATGGATTACCGGCAGTTGTTGGAGTAGAGAATGCTACGAAATTAATAAAAGACGGACAACGAATTCGGGTACATGGAACAGAAGGGTATATTGAAGTGTTGTAATGAAATAAAAGAACATCCGCTATTATAGTGGATGTTCTTTTATTATATAGCTGACTTATTTCTTTAAGCCAGCCGCATAAAAAGGTCCATGAACTGCGATTGTTGATAAAAAGCGAGCAATCTCCTCAGGTGTTTCTTTTTGTCCATTATTTAACCATTGTTGGATGACACCTATATGCGCAGATGCCATATAAGAAGTTAAGTATTCGCTTGGAACAAGTAAATTCTCCTTATTAATGAGAGGACCATTCGTATCTTCAAATAATGTTTTCCACATAAAGTCTTTCAGTTTTGTTTGGAAAGATAAATCTCCTTTCGGACTTAGTACAGCTCTCATAAAATCACTATTTTCATTTAGAAATGCAAGAATAGAAGTGATAAGTATAAATGGCATTGTTGGAGAAGGATTTGATCCAAGGTCAGCAATAACTTCTGGGAATTTCTGTTTAGCAATGTTAGAAAACTCGTACATAATGTCTTCTTGGCATTTTGTCATTAAATCAAATTTATCTTGATAGTGCGCATAGAAAGTACCGCGATTAATGTTTGCTTTCGTTGTAATATCTTTCACTGTAATGGCGTCAAAACCTTTTTCTTCAATTAGCTCCACCAATGCATTTCGTATGGCAGTTTTTGTACGAACAACACGCAAATCTAAATTATTATCGCGCAAAGCATATCCCTCCTTAATTTTACTCAACACATTTAGAAAATGTGTCTTATAACCAACACATTCACGATTTTTGATTATTGTATAAGGTTCAACTCGAACATATAATTCAAAATATAAATAAACAACACGTTGTTGGTTATTATAGATCAAATTAAGGGAGGAGAAAAGAAAATGTTTAAAAATAAACTTTTATTGTTATCACCAGTTATTGCACTACTTGTTGTTTTTATTTTTTCATTAACGTTATTTCCAACTGTTCAACCAAAGCCGAAAAACTTGCCAATTGCAATTGTAAATGAGGATCAAGGTGTAGAAATTCCAAATCAACCGAAAATGAATATGGGGCAAACGATCGTTGATAACATGAAAAAAACAGCGAAATCAGAGGAAGAACCCGCAGTGAAGTGGGTAGAAGTAAAAAATAAAGAAGCCGTTCAAAAGGGATTAAACAATAAAGAGTATTACGCGGCATTAGTCATCCCGAAAGAATTTAGCGCAAAACAAGCGTCGTTACGAACACCACAGCCATCTTCACCTGAGATAGAAATATATATTAATCAAGGAATGAATACGGCTGCATCAACTATGGCAGGACAAATATTACAGGCGATTGTTGATAATATGAACAATACTGTTCGCGCGCAAGTATTAGAAGGATATAAGGAAAAAGGAGGTACATTAACAACAGATCAAGCTGCGAAATTAGTAACACCTATTGTAAAGAACGTGAAAAATATGAATGAGGTCGGCAAAAATAGTGCGAACGGTAACTCACCAATATCATTGTTCCAGCCGTTATGGATTGCAAGTTTAGCTAGTGCAGCGATTATTTTTATTGCGATTAGTAAAATGCCAGTAAGCTCAAGAAAAGAAAACTTTCTGTTAAAAGTAAACCAAATCGTAACAGGAGCTATTGCGACACTTGTAATTGGATTTGGTCTTACATGGATTGCGGATGGGATGGTAGGGTTAAATATTTCGAACTTCACGGATACAGCTCTATTCTTATCCATTACTTCTTTTAGTTTCTTCTTAATGATATCTGCGGTACTTTCATTGGTTGGGCTAAAAGGAATCGGTTTATTCGCTTTATTACTATTCTTCGGGGCACCGTTACTATCATTAGCACCTGAGATGTTGTCTCCGTTTTATCAAGACTGGGTTTACTCATGGTTACCAATGAAATTTATGATTGAAGGCCTAAGAGAAATCTTCTTCTTCGGAAAAGGGTTAAGTTGGAATACTCCTGTTACTGTACTCGTTTGGATTGGTATAGTAAGTATGGTTACTATATTAGCAACTGCATTCAAACGTAGTGTAGTAAAAGGGCATAAAACAGAATTGAACGCTTAAAAAAAAGCCGTTTCACTAATTTGAAGTGACCCCCGAAAGTTAGACAGGTCGTTTCATTAGGCAGCCTCTAGGGTATGAGCCCGGTATTGTACTGGGCTCATACCCTTTAATTTTGCCTTAATTCTTTTA
>NZ_JBPWAP010000073.1:0-21014 GCF_051776705.1 Bacillus cereus group sp. BceL291
AGAGGTGCCCTTCAAGGCGTTACCCTATCATTTGACAACTCGGAATGAAAGTTCACTGTTGAACAATTGTCCGACAGTGCCTAAGCTTTTCACTTAGGAACGTGTCGCACCCCCTTTAGGATCGACACAAAATGCAAGCCCATCGCTCATAACAATCCAGTATAATAAGATGTTCATTAAGAACGATTTCCCTTTCCCTGTCATACCGGCTATCATTACTGATAAACTATCAAATTCATTATTTAAGTTCTCTAGCGCTTTTGCTGCTAAGTCTGGTCTAATAAAGACTGGGCGATTTAATTTAACTGTACGACCAATATAGAACCCTTGATTGTCGCCAATTTGTGTTGTTGCCCCAAACATACCTTGTGCTAAAACTCCTGGCTCCGCATATATTTTAAAATCTTTATTATAGCGTTTGGCCCCTGGGAAAAATTCATAGAAATATGCCATCTGATCGCCATAAGGATTTACTAATTGAATTTTCATCTTTCTATACTCTGTAATTAGTTTCTTAACGCGATGAGCCAATGTTTTTTGATCTTGAGCATGAACAGCAAATAAAATACTCATTTCAAATCCTGGTGCACCCGTTGTCTGGAAAACGTCTTGCATCAGTTTAACTCCGGCCGCCTTACGATCTACAGTCCGGTCTACTGTTCCACCAAGTGCCGCCTGGTGACGTTGGTCATTTAATTCCCGCTCGCTATTTTGCAATCCTTTTAGAACACTCACATTCTCCATATGATGACCACGAATACTTACTTCCACCGGGAATTTTAAAGAATGCGATTGTATACGATATATCCATTCTCGGCCTGGAAAATGTGATTGTGGGTCCATATCACTTACTGCAAGAAACGAAACGTAACTTTCTTCTAAATCCCCCTCTGCATTTCTCCTTTGAAGTCGAATACAACGGCCAGGCTCTTCATCTACTTCACACTCAGTTAAGCGGAGAATAGCATCACGATCTGGACGTGTAGCCTTTTTAGTTTCTCCATTTTCATCTACCCATGAAATTTTTCTTCCTACATTCCAATCCTTCACTGTTTCTGGAGCTGTCATTCCACGACTGAAATTATGTTCAATTAAGAACCTTGTAACTGGTGGCGTCGCTCTTCTCACAAAACGAAAAGCGCCTAACAATTGATTATAAATACCATCTTCAGCTTCCTTATAATCATTAATCTCTTCTTCTAACAAATCACTTTCTTCAATTCCCATTGCTCGAAACGGCGTTTCAGTAAACCCCTTTATAAATTTTCGTGCGAATTTTGAGGTTTCAATTACTGGATTTTTGACTTGTTTTTCTTTTCTATCCTGATTTAATTGCACCAATAAGAAAAAATGATATTCTGTATTTTCTTTTGAGACTGATGATTGTTGCAAATATAATTTCACTTTTTCAAAAAGGACCTTTGCCGTGTTAGACAAAGGTCCTTTCAATCTTGCAATATGTTCATCTATAATTGCGTCAGAATCAGTTACTTTTGGAATGACAAGTAAATGAAAATCACTTTCTAATTGTGTAAATAAAGACTTCTGGTTTGAGAAATATGTTTTCTTCATCCGATCACTTTGATGTTCATATTCAAAACCTTCGACTTCATAAATACTCCAAACCCTCTGATCTGGACAAAAACAAAGATTATCCTCTACATGATTAATTGGGAATTCCGATACACTATTTAACGCAAGCATTAAATATCCTCACCTTCTATATTTTTAAATGTTTTTATTAAATATTCATTTTCAAATTAATCCTCTTGTTTTAGTACCATTCGTCTTCTTCTAAACGTATTGTCTCGGATTCTTCTGTGTCTTGTTCTATTAGAGTCAACGGATAATCTTCAACCTCCCCTTGACTCATAGGTATAATAGGAACAATATCCGATTCACGGTAACGAATGAAAATAGGACTTTCAAAAACATATTTTTTTGGTTTTTCAAACCTTATAAAGCGTGACATTTTATGTGGCCTTAATTTAAATAAAATCCATGATCTAGCAAATACTAAAAATGACTTACCATCTGTTTTATACGTATCTAAGCCCCAAACTGCAAAACCTGGAATGATAATGTAATATGGAAGCCAAAATTCATCTGCAATTGGTCCAATAAACCAAGAAGTTAATGGGAAAACTCTTAATATAACAAACACCAATACTATTAAGGCATAATAGCCTAACATCTTCCACGACACAGGTCGTGGAAGACGATAGCCTAATAGTTCATATTGGCGACGTTCATATTTCATATAACTTCCGAAAGTATATACAATAAAAGGTTTTGATTTTTCTTCCATCAGCAAGAACGCCTCCTTATTTAATTACATTCCTAACATTCCACCTAAGAATGATCCTACTTTTTCAAGAGTTTCTGGTGCTGCTACAAGGAAGAATCCAAGGCCACCCGCGATAACAATTGTAACGAGGAAGCCCCATGCTCGCTTCGCAATACAAAAGATAACTAACCCGATAATGATAATCCCTAAAGCATATTTTCCTTGTGTTTTAACCCAGTCATACGCTCCATCTAAACCAAATCCTAGTATCATATTATTTAACAAATTCATTTTATTTTCCCCTCTCTATTTCACTGTCATATCAGTGACGATATATTGTTTTCCTTCTTTTTTAACTGTTAATACATATTTCATTGTCATTTTGGATTCTGAAACAGCATCCTTCATTTCAGCAATTGTATAAACTTCATACGTACCTTTCTTTGATCCTACATATACTTTCGCTTCCTTGATTTGTTCAAAGTGAAGCGCTCCTTCTAACCCTTTAATATCTTTGTTGTGTAATACATACTCCAATTCTTTTTGAGTCGCTGTTGTGTAAGACTTGAAGAAAGTTGGTAAGAAGTCGCGAATCTCTTGTTTCGCTTTATAATCTGCCTCATCTGATTGCTTTTCATCTTTATCAACTTTGATTTTTGCTTTATTGTCTACTTTAACAACTTGAGGATTTCCCATTACAATAAACCCTTTTCCATCCGTTTGAATCGGTACAGCAATTGTTTCTGTAACGTCTTTCCCTTCATCTTGACGAGTAAGTTTATAATCTACTTTCAGAACCATATCTGCACTTTGTTTACCAGTCTCTTTTACCCGCACAATGGAAGCCTGTACATAATTTGCATCCCACTGAAGACTATGCATATCTAATCCAGCTTGTGGGTCCGCTCCTTCTAGTAAATAGGGTTTTAAACGCCCTTCTCTATTAGCACGCTCGTTATCCCCACGTTTCCAGGTAAAGTATTCCTTTGCAAATTGCTTTGTAAATTCTACCGCTTCTGGACGCGTAGCTCCATTCTGATTTAATTGCACTTTTGAATCCGGACCCTTTTGCACCATTGCTTTCAATTTATTATTAGTAATGAGCCCGGTAATCGAAACCGTAAACATCCACAAGAAGAGTACCCAAAAGACCACATTCCCGATCTTCTTCGCTTTATACGAAGGTATTCGGAAAGGTTTCCTCCTTTTTTCCCTCCACTTATTCAACCTTTCTTTTAACCCCACGCCATTTCACTCCTAACCTTTTTTATCAAATGCTTTGGAAAGGCCCATAACTGCAACTGTTACAACAAGTAACCCTTCCCAGCCATACCTTCCATAAATCTCTAAAAACATAGATTTTATTTCTTCATAAACTGGTTGTGCTTCTGGGAATCTACGAAATATAAAATCTTTTGATACAACTAACACAATAACCGCCGTTATAAAAGAAACAATTGTTGAAAGTACAAATCGAAACATCCTCTTATAACCTCACTTTCTCATTAGGATTTCCGATGTTCCGATAAATCGCTCCAAAAGGATTTTGTAAGACTTCTTCAAACATCACGACATAAACAGGTACATGCGGGCTCTCCATTTCTTTCATATACCGCAACAATTCTTTTTGTCGTCCCTCATTACCAGCAATAAAGATTAGTCGCCATTTCTCTATTGGGTATGTTAGACCTGCATATCGATCATATTTTTTAACCGATTCCTCCCGGCTTAAAAAGTCGTTATACCTTCGTAGCTTTTTCTCGATAACCTCTTTCGTTCCGTAAGTACGTTCCATTTCCAAAAATAAGCCATAATTTTCTTCGATACTGTTTTTCAAACCAATAACAGCCAATCCATCTGGTCGAATAACAGCACTTTTATTTTTGTCATATTGAAACGTTCCTCTTGCTTCATTTATCCATTCTTTCATTCCAATTGGAATGTCTTTCTTTGATTGTTCCAACATGGCACATTCAACATGAGCCAACATCAAACTATGATAAACAAAAGTCGCAACTCGATTGGACCATTTATAATTCCAATGGACCTCCCCTCTCAATTCTCGCACCATTTCAACACCGTACTTATCAAGTGTATAAATATTTGATCCATTACCTGATCGCCTACGCTTTCCACGAATACTTGCTACTGGATGTCTTTCACTTTTGATGTAATTCTCTTTCTCTAGTTTCGCAAGTCTTGCGTAGATTGATTTTTCTTTATGATTGGGATAATTTCTCATACGAATATATTCAAAATCTAAATAGATGTGTGTATGAATATCCATCAATAATTGTTCATCCTCAGTGGTTAAAAACATCTTCATCCTCCTTCCCACCATTAAAAGTCAAAGATACTTTTTTCTTCTTTTGATTCAGCGTTTTCTATTTTCTGCGATTCCTCTTTTTTGATTTCAACGGGATACTTTTCTTTATCGTCATCTACCATTTCAAACGGATAATCAATTTCCTCTTTCTCTTTCAAAAAGATATGATCAGTGGTTTCCATCTCCCAAGGGAAAGGCATATCCATAATGACAGGTGATTCCTCTTGCGCCACCTCTTCAGCTTTCTCAAAGAGCGATTTCTCTTGCGCCGCCTCTTCAGCTTTCTCAAAGAGCGATTCCTCTTGCGCCGCCTCTTCAGCTTTCTCAAAGAGCGATTCCTCTTGCGCCGCCTCTTCAGCTTTCTCAAAGAGCGATTCATCCTCTTTTTTTAAGTTCACTTTAGTTGGACCTGTTATGTCTTGACCATATAAGAAAAGATTAATTTCCCGATCTATTTCTTCAGCTGACTTCCCTCGCTTCTCTAATTCATTAATTTTTTTGTATGTCCATTCATTTGAATCAGCAATTTCTTTATCATTTCCATACGTTGCAACCTTGCCATTCGGTCTATAGCGGTCTAAAGGCGGCGCTTTTATCATGCACCAAACATTTTTGGCTTTCCCATCAAACTTATCTTGCGTTTGAACAGCTGCCTCCAAATCGGGTAATCCTTGCAAGTACTCCGCTCTAAATTTCCCTTGCATAATCCCCTCTAGAGCTTTAGCCGATGACTTACCTTGCCTACAAACAAAGAAATTACCACCTATTTCTGTAAGTGCATCTGCCAATTTTTGATCTAATTGCCCTGATATTTGTTGTGTAATAATCCAAAGACCCAGACCATACTTCCGATCCTCCGCTACGATTTTAGGAAGTATTGGAACTGGTACTTTATGAGCTTCATCAATGAATGCTAAATGCAATTTCGAACCAATCTGTCTTTTTTGTACAGTACGGTGGTACTGATTCATGATATAACCAATTGTTAGCTTAATATCAGCATTTCCCATGCCTGACAAATCATAAAAAACAAGATGACCTTCATCCATCCACTTTAAAATATCTAGAGAAAAGTCAGATTGTCCGTATATGCGTTTTAAGTATGTGGAACTACGGAAAATATCTAACCGATTTAATAATGGCTGCATACTATCTTCTAAGGCGGCCCCTATTTCATTTTTCCATAGATTTCTATAATGCATTGATTCTGGACCTTCCAAACCATCCAAAACACGCTCTCGAAACAATTCATCCGTTCCAAATGCAATAATACTTAATGTAGAGTGCTCTTGACTCCCATCACACAAAAGCGTTCCAATAATCGCTTTTAGAATTCTTTCCGTTTGTGGGGCTGGATTTGGGACCAATGCTTGAATACTTTCAAAAATAGAATCAACTACCGTTTGCGTATCTTCATCAGGATTACGATGTAACAAGTTAATTGCCGGTGGATATTTTGTTTTTCGGAAGCGAATGAAGTGGACTTTATCCCAATCTACTTTTGCGCCCTCTAACTCTGCCTTTAACAATCGATTTAGCACCACAATTGCCAGGTCTGGCGTAGGATCAAACAATGAAAATCCACTTGCTGTATTTGGGTTTTTAATCCAAAGATTTAAGGCACTATCAAGTACATTGCCTGCTACAGTACTTTTACCAGCGCCAGTACCTCCGGTAATACAGCCCATCTTTTTAAACTGCTCTTCCGTCATCTTTACTTCACGATCTCTTTCTAATGGATGAACTAACGTTCCAATTGTTAGACCTGTAGAAAGAACACCTTCAGGAAGCATCTTTTCTCCACTCTCTAAATACAAAATCTTATTCTCAAATTCATCCTCTTTATCACCCTTGATATTCGGGAGATGAAGCAAATTAACAAGTTCTGACCCTGTCCAAGTCATACGCCCGTAATAAGGAATTGGAATACGCCAAATAGACCGACGAAACGAACGGTAACGAAGTTCATTTACATCAGCCATCATACTCGCTATGATATTCCCCAAACCTTTTAGCATTCTGACACCAGGATATACCTCAGTCGCTACAGAAACACAAACTTGAAACGCTGTTTCTTTCCCTAAAAATCGTTGCGTTAAAACCTTTGCCTCCGTTTTCTGAAACACATCTAAATCTTTTTCTATTCTCTTTAGAGCTTTTAATTCTGCTTCTTCTTTTTTGATTCTTCTTGTTAACCGATAATCTCGATCCGGCGAAAAAGAAACATCAATCCAAGTCTTTTCTTCCATTCCACTTATAAGCTGTGGAAGTTTATCAGTTTTATACTGGGCTAATGATAAAGACTTTTTCGTCTTTAATTTCATTCTCCCGCCAACAGCACCACCAAACAATTTATTACGTGGAAACGGAATATCTTCTATATTTTGTTCTATGATCTCAGCGTTCTTATATACATTTCGAAACGCTTTAACTAAATAAGCTAAATTCTCTTCTGGTCCACCTAAATAAAATCGAACCTTTTGACTCTTCCCATCTATATCTTCCGGCTGATACATAACTAATCTGTACCAATCGCGACCCTTCCACAATTGTTCTAGTGGTTTTCGCCCCTCACCATGCACTTGTCTAATCATATCTCCTAATTGGTCTACTTTAGCATCATCAGACATATGAGGGATAACTAAAACGTATTTATAAGACCTCTTTTCGAGTCTATATAAAACAATACATCTCGTTATCCAAAATATAGTCCCGATAAATAGTAGGAGTAGACTAACATGTACAACCCTTTTCACAATTGGCACAATCTGAATTAATCGATTTAAAATTTCGTATCTTGTAATCCAAACAAACAATATACCGGATAGTAACAGGAAAAATCGCCAGTGTTTTATTAATATCTTCAACACGGCTTTTTCCAGTTCTTTTTCAAACTTATTTTTAGATGCCACTAACTTCACTTCCTTTGCATCAACTACGAAGAATTACTTTCTCCTTTTAAAAAAATAAAATTGAACTAAATATATATAATGATTTTCAGATATTAATATTTTATCATTCAGTTATCCAAGTCGATTTCTCATTTAGATAACTCCGAGAGTTCTTTATACTTTTTATGGTGTTCATTAGTAATGGCTCCATTAATTAAAATAGCAAATACAAAATACTTCACAAATCTAAACTCTGTATATAACCCTACAATTTTATATAACATTCAAATTTGAAACTAATTAACGATTTTGTTAAGAAACTTTATACGCTTTGCAAACCCACGCTTCATCTTCATCCGCACAATCCATATCATCTGCTAAAAAAATTTCCACCTTTAATTTAAGACCATTTCCCATTACATCTGTTGCTTCATAAACATTCCCTACATGACTATCTCTTTCAATTTTGTTATTATCTAGTGAACCCCATTCGTCAGGGAAACTGTCATAAAAACGCTCTATTGCCTCTTCTAAATCATATTGTTCTGGATAGGTTCTTTCGTGAATTAATTCCATTTTCACTACCTCCATTTTTTAATAAAATTCAAATTTGATTACAATCTATAAAATAATGCCTAATCCTTTAACATTCTCCATCACACATATAAATAGGTCTTTCACACTTGTTACAGATATAACTATACCTTGATGTTCCTACGATCTTATTTACAACCGTTTTATCAAACTGATATCCTACGGATTCATAGTCCCATTCTTGATAGTATTCTTCCACTCGTATAATGCGATCGGCCACTTTCGTTAAAACCATATCAATAAAGGAAGCAATTGGTGTTTTATCAAACTGTTTTCTGTCTGGATAATCTCTTACACAGGTAATAAAACTCCACTTTAACCCTTGTAAATCCGTGAAATAACTTTTATCCTCTGCCCAATAACTAGGATCTGCTTCTAAATCTAATTCTCCATATAGACTTCCACTTAACTCTGGATTAGTTAAATCATTAATAGTATTTTTACTAAACGGAATAAGTTTACTCCCTTCAATTGCATAATAATCTTTTAAAAATGGATATTGGGTAACCGCATCTTCCCATTGTCCATTATTAATCAAATTAATTAGCCCTTTATACTCTTCTTTAATAACTACCTTTCCACGTAAAGCCGTATACTTAGCTGACATTCTCTCCATCCCCCTTCTCGACAAAATTCAAATTGTATTAAATTTTATAAATTAACGATTTTGTTTATTTTTCTTCACATTCACAATCATGCAAATCGCCACCACATTCATTACAAACACAATCACAAAACGCTATTTCCTTATCACACTGATTACAATATTCGATTGATGAGTATGTCATTTTATTCCCTCCATCTTCTTCATCACTAAATGTAAATATTAAGTTGTAATTTTAATTTGCTTAGTGTTATAATGCGAGAGATCGATAGTTACATTCACTGATCAACCTCATGTAATTTTAATAAAAGTTCTCAAAATCCAGCCCCTATCAGCGCACCGTTAGGGGCTGAACTCTTTCCAAATAGAGATTTCATTAGATTACATCCGCACTATCGATTGCCTCTATTTCAGCTTCACACTTCTTTTCTGACCAATCTTTAATCATATCCCACGGATAATGCATTTCTACTAAAATCCTTTTATAAGTACCTTCTTCCGTTTTACTGATCGCAACTGGATCAGGACCATTCAGTTTTAATACAAAATGACTAGTATCTTGATAATCTAATTTTTCTTGATCCATCGACTCCACTTTTTCTTCAACTAATCTTTGGAAATCATCACTGTTCGCTTCTTCTGGTATTTCAACTTCAACAAGAGCTTTATACGTTTTTTTTACTTCCACTTCTACTTGATACTTTTTCATCTTTATACCCCTCCGTTTTAACTTCTTTAGCTGAATAATATATTATTCTAGGCGTTTTACTCAGCCATTTATTAAGATCGTTCTGTCTTATTTCTTCCAAACATATATTATAGAATTCCTCTAATCCTTTTAAGTCTCGTCTTTCTAATTCATTTACAATAAATTCTCTTACAGCATATGGATTTAATTCACACAATTCTATGAAGGTATCATGAACAACTTTTAACTTCCCTTCATCATAGAAATCTAAAATTTTCTTTGTTATTTCCTCTCTTTGTTTGTAATCTTCCAACCAATCACCATATATACCCTCAACCTCTTTAAAATTCAAATTCCCTAGAAGTTTTATAATAAAACCTTTCACCCCTGAATGCTCTATTCTAGAAATACTCACAATTTGATCATGAACAGGTTTTAATTTCCCTTCATCATAAAGTTTCAAAATGCCTTTTATCATTTCTTCTTTTCTCACAAGTTCATATTGCTTGATTAAACACATCTTATTCCTACTCCCTAGTAAATTTCTAAATCTACTACAATAACACTTCCGCTCTATTTCACACCCTTACCAAAACATTTAGCACATTTTGTTTTTTCCATAGATTCATGTATTTTGTACCCTCTAATTGAGCATGTTTTTCCAAATATCATTCCCGTTCCGTTGCATTTTTTGCATTTTCGAGTCTTCAATTAAATCACACCACTTACCTATAAAGTTTAAATAGTATTAAAATAAATATTTAATTAAACAAATACTGTACAGCAATTAATAAAATCATTCCACATAAGGCTGCTGTCCCTACAAAAAAGAATTTAGTCCAAAAATCCAGTGCATCCCAACAAGATGTATATTCCTCTATTTCTTTAATATCATCTTTCATTTTCCCTTTTTCCATTTTCTTATCCACCTCTTCACTCCTTTACAGTTCTCATACACAAATTAGAGAGGGCTATAACAAGAATTCTTGTAGATTCCTTACAAGTCAACATAATTGAAAACGCATGATAAGAAGGATGATCTTTTTCTAAATGATCTGTGATATGTTCCAAAAAACCTTCCTTTTCTTCGCTTTGCAAAACAAATTCTCTTACATCTGATAACCTAGCCTTTTCTTTATACTTATCTTTTACGTAAAGAATTGCTCCACTCAAAAATGATTGTGTTGTTCTTATCCATGTTAAGCCAGCGCCTTCATGGAGTACCTGTTTTGTCATTTTTCTAGCGAGTTCATACGCTTGTTTTTTAGTTTCAATACCAGCAATTTCATTAGAAACGATCATTAATTCCACCCCTTCATTGTTATGAAATTTTTACATAATAAAACTTACAACACTTATGACTACACCCCAAAAGGGAAGGGCAAAGATTAAGCCATTTTTACATCCTTTTGCAAAAGCTAAAGGATCATCATCTTGATACACTTCTCCTGATAAACGTTTCATATTATCCCTCCTTGAAATCTGCTTCTACTCTCCATAAAAAACTACAAGTGACATAACCTATTAAATAAATCATCATAAATTTGATTAGAAGATCAATTATTATAGAGCTCACTTTTCATTCACCTCTCCCATAGCTTGTAAAATACAAGCTATTAGTAAAAGTGGTATTAACATTAATAAAATCCCAACCTCTCGACATTTTGTAAATATCGAAATCCACCCCTATTAGAATAGAACTATAAATAGTCTCTTCCTTATGTTTTCTTTCAAGAAGATATCTATATAAAAAGGTGACAAAATATCTCAAATGCAATTGAAATATTGTCACCCTTTATTGCTATTTACTAGCAAGCGATATTGAAGTCTACTAAGAACTCCGATTTAATTTAAACCATCATTTACTTACTATTGAACATTTCCTAAACTGCGATCTTAACTCAAACGATATTTGCTCATTCTTTTCGTACACTTCAAGACCGCTTATTATCTAAAATAAACTTGTCCTACACCTGAACGGGTACTTTGTACTGATACATCAAAAGTACCTATACCTCTTTCAAGTAATTTAAATGAATTATATTTATACTTCCCTTTGATAGTGAAAGTAAGAGGTTGATTAAATTGCACTTTCCCTTGTGTATATTCCATCTTCCAATCTTTAGAATCCATATTGCTATCCTTTAACTTTTGATTCACTTTATTGATTACGTCAGGAGTAAAGCCCCCATCCCGCTCTGCTAAACTTACAGCATATTCACTAATTTCATTCGCCTTAACGTTAACAACTGTTTGTCCTGCAAATTCTACACCAAAGACAATTATGAACATTAACGACAAGAAAAAAACAACATATGTAACTGCTTGTTGCATGTATATGTTTCTCCTTTCTATAAATTAAGAGAAAAGGACGGATTAACCGCCCTTTCAACTAAAAACTTATTTTGACCATCCAGACGGTTCACTCTTAGCGCCGCCAGTAATTGAAGTAAAGTAATTAGATACATTAAAAGTACCTGACTTTATTGCTGGGTACATGATAACTAAAACTACAACTGCCATTCCAAGACCAATGTAAGTCCATGAAACTTTATTTGATGTTTCATCTGAAGACTCATTTTTCAACCACTGTTTTGTACGAGTTAATAAAGCTGAACCCTTCCACTTACTTGATCCTTTTAATTCTTTAATTTCTAATGTTTTCATAAATAAATTTCTCCTCTTCTTTTAATAGATTTATTTAATAAATTAAAACCTAAACTAACTATCTCTTGCTTTATAAACTAAGATATTGCAAGAAATATAGATTTGAAGAAAAGCCTGTCCAGAAGTGACTTGTAATACATGAAACCCACCTCCTTTCTTTATAGTTTTAGTTAAAACATATGAACAAACTTTTCATAGATAGATGTAAAACTGAAGCCTATTACAAATACAATAATGCACAAATATGTAGAAATAAGGTATTTGAAGACCATACCTGGCCGTGATGCAACTAACGTTTCATAAGATTCAGCCCGTAGTCTTCTCATTAACTTAATTTGATTATTAATTATCTCTCTACTTTGACTTTCATCCATAACCATTGCTTGTTGCAAAGCAACCATAAATTGATACGCTGCTGGTATATCTACCTCACGTGCAAACTCTAGATATGGTTCAAAATTACCTGGTTCGAGTTCAATTTGTGCAATCAGATTTTCTACTAATGGTTTTAAATTATCTGAAGCATATTCTATTGATCTCTTAGTAGCTTCATAGGCTGTATATCTACCAATCATATAAGCTAAAGAAATCATATATTCCGGTAATTCAAGCTGCATTCTTAATTGTTTCGCTTTAACGTTACTATTAAGTTTAGATTCCTTCACATAAAATCCCATAACAGCAAATACCAAAGCTAAAGGGAAAATTACTATTTTTAAATCTGGAACATAAAACATTAAACAAGCTATAACTAAAAAATTTATAATTGAGAAGGTAAGTTTACTAATAATAAACTCCATTGGTGTAAGACTCGAATTAACTTTTTTTAGTTTTTTCTCTAATTCTTTTTCACGTTCTTGTGATATCCAATTCTTTTTTAATTTTAAAATTGGATACAACATTGTATACAAAATAGATTGTCTTTTATTCGCTACGTTACTTTTTTTTACAATGTTATAAATCTGAAACCTTTTACTTTTTTGTCTTTCCAGTACCAGATTGTAAACCACTAATACAAAGGGTAAGACTAAGATAAATAGTAAAATCAAAGGATATAGATTCACTCTATCACCTTCTTATTATTTTATTTTTGTGATATCTTCCGTAGGATCATAGAAAGAATGTTTCTCTATCTTAAATGCACTAAATATGCATACTATAATTATTGCTAAAAGAATAAACCTTCCTTGTATTGTCCTTGCAAATACAACATAATCATCAGCATTGATCGCCAAGGCTGCAACTGGTAATGAAGCAAGCATTATAGCCGTTTGCTTAAATGTTCTCCTTTGCGGTTGCATACCTGATTTTAATTTTGCACGATATATTTTTTTATCTTGAAATTCATGTGCAATATTTAAAAGTATGTCATCCGTATCTTTACCTGTTTTTGAAATAAGGTCTAACATATCATGAAAGAGCTTAATATCTTTATAATTATATTTCTGTACAAATGAATGAAAGGCATCTCTAATACTTTTCCCATCTTCCGTGTATAAGATTAAACATCTTTCTACATCATCTTTTATAGGAGATTGTAGTAACGGCAAAACACTCTTAAAAGCTAACGTCATACTTTCATGTGTAGAAACTGCATTTGCTACAGCTTCTAAATAAACCATTAACTGATTTTCTACATATTCTTCGTATCTCTTACGCTTATAAAAGCCAATGATTGGCGGAAGTGATACCCCTACTAACACCCCGAATATTGTTGTGCTTAATGACATAAAAAATCCATACAACGCAACGGCTCCAACTAAGGTCCCTATAATTAGTATGATTTGATAATCCCTAAGGGATAAATTCCAATTAAAATCTTTACTTTCCCTCAGAATATAGTTAGGACTGATCCATTTATACAATCCTTTTCTCTTTAAAAATTTCACTATCTTACCATCATCTTTTTCATTTATAACAATTAACTTGCCTTTATTTCTTCTTTGAATTAAATTGATTCCCAAATTAACTACAAAGAATATAGCAACTACCATCAAAAAATATGGAAGATAATTAAGAAATCCCAATTAAATTCTCCCCCTCTGTCACTACAGGAAGTTCTTTTGCAACCTCAAGTTCAGATGTATTAATCCCTTTAAATTTCAGCTTTTTAATCATACTTTCACTCAATTTCCCTACTCTTTCATGGGAACCATTGATTATGAATCTTGTTTGATTATTTTCGTCCTCAAATTCTTCAATTTCTTTAACGTTAAATGAATATAAAGGTGTATAAATTAGCTTTCCATTTTCATAACCTATATACTCTACAATTTCGGTAAGTCTTCTTTTTCCATCTAACATTAATTCAAAATGAATACCATAATCAAAATTTGAAGCAATACTTTGCTGTAAATATTCCTTGGATATATTTACAGCTTCTAAACACATACTAGAGTAACGTTCAACACTTTCAGCTGCACTTGGAGAATGTAAACTTGTAAGAATCCCATGACCAGTTTCCGCTAATTTTTTTGCTCCCCAGGCTTCTCTACCTCTTAATTCGTTAATGCATATAATTTTTATAGTTTGTCTAACTACACCAGATAATAAATCTTCATAAGTAACGGAGGTAGAAGAATCCTCCCGATCCCTAGTTAGCCAAGTACTTAAATTCCATTCTTTTGAATATATTTGTTTCAAATTCATCTCATCAACATCTTGTAGCACCAACGTCTTATCGGTTTTCACTTTTTTTCCTAAGAGATATTTCATAAATTCCGTTTTTCCACTGCCTGTTTCTCCAGATATAAGGATTCTTGAACGTGATTTCATCATTGCACTAAAGAAAGGAATCATTTCTTTACTTGCAAGACCTTCTTCCACAATGATCTCATCATTGATTCTTAAAGTTTTAGCAAATATCCGAATCGCTAATGAAATACCATATTTTGAAATATCAAAGCCCACTAAATTAATTCGCATATTTGGAAAGTAAGCATCACATTTCGGCTTACTATGTGTCCAAGTTTGACCAGATGCATTTACAAACTTATTACATAAAGCTTCATATGACTCTTTACTTTTAAAGGTAACATCTGAAAGATAGTCACCTTTTTCTAAATCTTTTATCCATATCTCATCCCAGCTGTTGCAAATAATATCTGTAATAATATCTTGCTCAGAAAATGGCTCTAATACATCAAGACCAGCTACAGTATCTACAATTCTTTTAGTAAGTTCTTCTAATGTAAAACCTTCTATATTGGGCTGTGTTGTAAGAAACTGCGAAACAACATCCTTTAGTGCTTCCTTTTTAGCTTCATCTCCAAATGATTCCTGGATTAATTTTTTATGATCCTTTAATAAATATTTTTTTACAGTATCAATTAAATCTTCAGTTATTTCTTTGGTAGTTGGTGTAGATGTATGCCCTCCAGAGTTGATGTTATATATATAATTTTTTATATTTATCCTTTCTGAAATTGAAGGTATGTAACCTAATTCTTCTAAAGAAATCACATTTTCCATAAATTTCACCACCCCTAGATCATTCAATTCTATTTACTTTTGAAAAGTCGGAATCCATTTTGTTCACTTCTGATAAAGCACCCTAATTTCCTAGCAATATTTTTCATGTAGTCATCAATTGTTTCTGATCCCAACTGTAGTGAAAACTCTACTTCCGCTCTTTCTGGATCATAAGGAATACAAGCCGTTACCTCAAAATCAACTAACATTTTGTAGTCCTCTTCATCAATTTTATTGCTACATAGATTAAATACATGTACCCACTCTTTGTGTTGCAAATTTGCCTTTTTAAAAACATTTGTTATGTTCTTGTATCTCGATAAAACAATTGGATTTCCTGTTAAAATACTGACTACACTATCACATTTACTTAACATAGGTAAGCCAAAAACATTTTCTATTTGATTAGGCAACTGAAGTATTACATAATCATAATCTAGTGCCTTTAATTTACTAATAAAATCATTACTGAATTTCTCGACCAAAGTTTCTACATTTGTTTTAAAACGAGGAAAGCTCTCTTCCGCAAAATCATTACTAAAAGTCAACAATTCCATATTACTTGGAAGCCAGGAAAATCTCTTTCCCTCTCCAACCTCATCCTTTTTCAAGATATACTTTTGAATATCAAACCTACCTTCTAGAATGGCCTTTTCCATAAACAGTTCCATATTTTTTTCTGGATTAGATATTGCTGTTTTTTGTGCAAATGTAGCATTTAAATAATCTAATTCTATATAAAGCACCTTTGAATTAGAATTTGCTATTACCTTCGTTAAAGATTGGCCAATTGTTGTTAGACCTAATCCCCTTTGCACACCATATATACCAATAATTTTTCCCATTATACAAACTCCTTTCTTACTTTAATTTATATGACTGATCCTGAATCCACTTTGTAATTAAATCATCATTCGTTCTTTCAATTTTGGCATTATAAGAGTCACCAGAAGCAACAGGAATAATTTCACCAATTAAGGCTCCCTTATTTAACAATTGATTTTCTTCCTCTGAAACTGCGAAAGTATAAATTTTGGCTAGCGGGCGATTCTTCGCCTCATTATTTAGGTTGTCTTTATATGATCCATCGACTTCTACACTCTTAGGATCAAATACATTTGTAGCATTACTATCTTTTACTGAAGTTACCCTAACATGTTTTGCAACACGCCCAAATATAGGCTTTTCAGTATGATCCGTTTCATTCTTCACTGTACCTTTAAAATACAGGTCTACATAAGAATCCGGGATAATGCTATTACCAGATGAAGTTTCAATATCTACCAACAACGGAAAAGCTACTTCATTTTTTTTCAAATTTAATATAGCTGCATCCGGCAATTCATCCTTTGGAACTACTTTGTCCTTGTACAATAAAGAGTTCTTTGAAACTCCAAATCCGTTTACTGTATACTTACCTTCTAAATCTTTTACATTTGTAATAGCATTAGGAGCAATTGCATCACCAGGAATGACCCTCTCTTGTAACATATCCTTTGTAATTTTTGTTCTTGGTGGAATATCAACCTTACTGAAATAGACCTTAGTAGGATTTATCGCACTATTAATTCTGTAATTTTCATATCCCGCAATTGTCGCTACTAAGCCTACAGCAATTAATACACTCACGGTTTTCTTAGGAAGCTTTTTTACCAATTTCTTCAACTCCTATTTCGTTACTTTTTTCGCTTCAAAAATCATATTTTCAAACTGTCTAACTGTCGTTTGATCATCCGGTTCTTTTAAATATTTCTTAATAGGAATAGCAAAAGTGTTGTATGATTCGACACCAATCATTGCTGGTTGAGAGTTAATAGCATAAATATTTAATCGTTTTTCACCATCATGGAAATTTGACTGATTAACATATTCTCTAATCAGGGTTTCTTTAACCACTTTCTCATTAATGGTTATTTCTTCATCAACTCTTAATTGCCCCATATTAATTCCTTTTGACATGGCTGTAGCTGTTGCTTGATGTAAGCTATTATCTTCATTTGTATCCGCTGCAAACATAAAACCGGTACTTGCTGTAAACAACATAATCCCAATCAACACCAGCATTATTACAACAAATTTTGGTGGTTGCATTGATTTGTACACCTCACCAACATATTTTTTCGTATACAAAAAGCCTGTTCTAAAAGCTAATTGCACTTTCAAAACAGGCTTTCTTATTATTTAAAATTAAATCTCGTTAGGAAATCACTATTCAGATTAACGTCTGAACCATGCGTCTTGTTATATTCTTTAATTTGCTTATACATTTCTGGAGTGATTTTATAACTCTCCATATGATACCCTGTTGGTATATCTTTTGGATTTGGATATTTCCATGTATTCCACCAGTCCGATAAACTAGTTAACATGTGTTCTTTATTTTTCCAATTCCACCCTACTTGCCCTGGGAATGGGTTTTGTGGATTTACAGAGCGTTTAATAAAATCATCGTTTCCTTTTTTATCACCAATCCCTGAACCTTCCACTTCAATTTTTCCCGTAAGACAAAGATTTAACTTATTAACACCCGCACCATAAGCCATTGCTTTAAATGAATACGTTCCATCTGCTTGTGTAAATTCGGTATACCACTTTCTCCCGCCATCTAAAATAGTTTCATTAGGATTGTATTTAGGATGCTTTTTATAGTTATCATTAAATACATTTCCTGAAAACTTTTCAACGTAAGTATGAGGTAATGACCAAACTTGATTGTATCCTCCTAGTGTTTCATCCATTGGTACTTTGTATCCATCTTCTGTTTTTGAATACTGTTGATGTTTAACCATTGTAGGAAGGAAAGACGTTGTACTCTTCACACCCGTAGCATGACTTGATGAATCTTCATTTGTGTAGGTTGTTTTCACTTCATAACTAAATCCATATCCTGCCCTTATTTTAGGCTTTGATATATTCACAATACTACCTGTTAAGCGTTCATATAATGTATCCCTATCTCCTGCGTTATTAATTGTACGCACAACAGCTGTTACTGTAGCTGTAGAATTAGGCTGTGAACAAGTAGAGGTTTCATGTGAAGCAACATTAATTGGGGTATCCAATTTATTATTATTAAAGTTTGTTTTTAATACATCTTTACTATTATCATATTTTCGCGGCTTAGGATTGATCTCAGCCTCAATTTGTCCTGAACTTGGTACTTTCCAATCATAATATAAAACTTTAGATTGTCCTTCGGATAAGTTGACCTTCTGTTGTCCTACTATATTATCTTGGAACCTGAGAACAACATTTGGAGTGGTGTTTTTATATTCACTCTCCAATTTATCTAATCTATCCCTTTTATTCTTCTCTTTATTTAATTTTTTTGTTTCTGTACTAATCATCGTTAATATTCTATCAAGATTATATTCATACGATGAACAATCACGGGGAACACAATGTTGATTTCCTTCTTCATCTATTGTACAAATTCTATCATATCGACAAAAATTCAATTCTTCCCTCGCGTCTTGTTTTCTGTCCTCTAATTTAGAAAGTTCTCGCTCTTGATCCTGGATTTTTCGATCTAATTCTTCTCGGTATTTTTTTCGTTCTTCTGAAAAATCAGCTCTTGAAACCTTAACCGGTGTTTTTACATTATCACCAGATTCAACAGTTTCACCCTCAATACGATCTACTGAAAAATCCATTTTGTACTTAAATGTATCTTCATCACCTTCACCACCTGGAGTTGGTGGTTTCTCTTTGTCACAACCATTTCCCGAAATAGTAAAGGAAGTTTTCTTTTCCTTTGCTGGTCTTTGTACAGCGTCATAGACTTGTAATTTCGCTTCAAACTTCCCACAAGTCGTTGGCTGCCATCGTATAGGGCTACTTGATCCTTTCCCTCCAAAATATCCAGCATCGCCCTCTTCCGGCTTCTCTGAATCTTTCTTAGGATTAGAACGAATATACCCTTCTTTAGTATCAATTTCAGATCCATCTTTATATATTTTCAGAACCCATTTTACTCTATTTCGCTCCCCAGCCATTTCCGCATAAGGATTTATAGTTTCTGACCCCATATTATTATCTGTATATCCTTTATTTTTGGTTACATATTCAAAACCTTCAACATGAAAATCTACTGTATTACTTTTAGGACCGTCAGATGCTTGAAATTTTTTTATATCCGGAAAACTAGTACGTACAATAAAGATATTAAATTTGTTAATATCCTTTTGTAGCCCTGCACCTGCCATACCACCTGAAAGATAAGCCATATCCCTAATCCAATAGAATTTACCATACGACTTTGGAAACGCAACACTTGTCACTTCATAAGGTAATATATACTTTAAAACAAAATCTGGATTCCCCCAATACTTTTGTGAAATCACTTGGGAGTTTACCCTTTCTACTTCTGTAATCATTCTATTACCTAGTGGGATACCACTTCCTATATATCCATCGTTCGCTACATTAACAAAAGGTTCACTATAATCAACGCTCTGTACCAAGTTCGCTCTTTGGTTTCCCCAATCAAAGCTACCGTTGTAAAGAGCTGGGTAATGAAGGTCAGCTGTATAATAAATATCAGGTGGTGCATTAGGTGGTAAAAATTTTCCTGGTCTTAAATAATTACCAGACATTTGCAAACCCTCGCTCATTATCAAGGTTTCTTTCTTCCCATCATAAAAAGGAATATCACTATTCCGTGCATATGCAAAATTAGGAACAAATAACGAAATAATGAAAATACATAATAATAATTTTGATTTTATTTTCTTCATTATCTTCCTCCTTTTATATTTCGAGGAATATTTTTAATTTCTAATAAAAAAGCCGTTTTAGTAGGTTACTAAAACGGCTTTTTTCATTATTTTTTTGTGATTTGAATTGAAATCATTTGATCTTCCATTGTTGGACTGATATGAATTTTATAATCCCCTTTTTCAACATTCTTAATCTTCATTGGTGCTGAAGGGATTTCTTGAATTTCTTGGTCCAAATTCAAGCTTGAATTTATAAGTGAAACAAATTCTTTCGTTAGCTCTATCATAGCATCATTTGATACCCTAAAAGTAACTTGAAAATCGTCTGTCTCTATGCCAGCTAATCTAAATTGATCTTTTGAACCATCTACCAATTTTACAATTGCTCCTACTTCACTGTACTTCAAGTTTGTTCCATACTTACTATTTATATTTTTAACAATTTGTTGAGCTTTAGTAGACGCTGCTTTATTAACAACCTCTGAACCATCATACCAAGCTTGTGTAAAAGTAAAACCATCTGTTGCTAAACTTGTTTCTAACCATTCTGGAACGTTAACTGGTTTAGTTTCTTCTCCAGTGTTTGGTTTTTCCTCTGGCTTAACTTCTCCACCAGTATTCGGTTTTTCTTCTGGCTTAACTTCTCCACCAGTGTTTGGTTTTTCTTCTGGCTTAACTTCTCCGCCAGTATTCGGTTTTTCTTCTGGCTTAACTTCTCCGCCAGTATTCGGTTTTTCTTCTGGCTTAACTTCTCCGCCAGTATTCGGT
>NZ_JBPWAP010000074.1:0-19810 GCF_051776705.1 Bacillus cereus group sp. BceL291
AGAGGTGCCCTTCAAGGCGTTACCCTATCATTTGACAACTCGGAATGAAAGTTCACTGTTGAACAATTGTCCGACAGTGCCTAAGCTTTTCACTTAGGAACGTGTCGCACCTCCATTCGTATCAGTATTTTGAAAGTAAATTCATTAACAAAGAAGCATTATTATAAGCATGATTGGATGCCAATATTATCAGGAGTATGTAATCTGAAATACAATAACAGATATCTAAATAACTAGATATGATATATTAAAAAAAATTCTCCTTTCGATGTTTCTTGCTTTTACAGGCAGTGCAATTTATAAGAAGTCATTGGATACCTGTAAAAAAGCAGAATGTGTGAAAGCTAATAATCAATTAGTATGCTGATTGATTATTAGCTTTCATTTTATAATTCGTTTTGGACGTATTCAGAAAACTCTCGTATTGTTTTTTCATTTCGACGATAGTAGGTCCATTTTCCAATTCGGTCAGACTCTAGTAAGCCTGCTTTTTTCATAGTTAATAAATAACTAGAAATAACCGATTGAGCTAAGCCAGTTTTAAGCTGGATATCTCCTACACATACTCCAACTTGAAAGTTAAGGTCTTGTTCTAGGTAAGGTTTTTCGTCGAAATGGTTTTCTGGATTTTTTAACCATGATAAAATTTGACATCTTGTTTCATTTGACAATGCTTTATAAATTAATAAAGGTTCCATAAGGATATTATATCTACTTTTATAGATTTGTAAATGGGTTTTAGTGATTTTAAGGGAGGAAGGTATAGTTGATCCCCTTGAATAGGAATAAGATGCTCTTGATTTGTACCCTTTGTAAAGGACATTATAAAAAAAATCGGTAACCTAAAAAAGATGATTTCTGTATGCAAACAGGAGTCATCTTCTGTACATTCTATTGATAGCAAGAGTGATTATAGTACGTCATATATTTCTTAATTTCATGTTTTAACTGAACAAACGATTCACATGATTTTATATATGCTTCATCGGTTAAAGTATTACGAGGATTACGTGCAAAAATGATAATATTGTTAAGTGTAAGCATACTGTTGCGTAGCTATCAATGGTGGATTCCTAAGAAGAGTAATAATAAAACCCAACTGAAGATTTAAGAAAAATTTTATGTTTACCCCACTTTTTATTTTAAAAGTTTCTCCTATCCTATAAACAACAAAGTCATAGATGAAATTGTAAAGTTAGGGGATTCTACATGGATACAGGAGTTTTGATGAGTTATTTGTATACTTATTTTTTTACTATTATGTTTTGTATTGTGTTTCAAATTGGATTTTATTTTAAAGCGAAAAGAACTATATCTATTCTGCATTTTTTGTGGGTATATGTTTTTCTATTCTACCTTTCGCTAGTGTATAGGGTGACGCAGATCGCGACTGTATGGGATATAAGTAGATATGAAACGTGGATTCGTGTAAGTCAAATCAACTTGACTCTATTTGATACGGCAGGTAGTACGACGTATCTTTTGAACATTGTACTGTTTATGCCATTAGGTTTTTTATTACCGACTATTTGGTCGCAGTTTAGAAAAATGAAAAACACCGTATGTGCGGGATTCTTTTTTTCATTGGCAATTGAGTTAAACCAATTATTAAATAATAGAATTACAGATATTGATGATGTATTTACGAATACCCTTGGGGCAATTGTGGGGTATGTAATATATAGAGTTTTATTTAAAATGATATGTAAAAGAGAGGAAAAAAGGCTTGATACGAACTCTTCTTTAGTTATAAAATACGAGGCTGTTTTTTGTTTAGTTTTTTCATTTGTAGGTGCGATGTTCATTTATTATCCTGGAGACATGTAAGCCGGCGATCTATTCTAGTTCTTCTCGCTTATACACGGTAAAATATGAATTGTTCATCCTTTTTTCTAACTTAATAGATACAGTTTATGTATGACATGATAGGCAGGTGTAAATGTGTTAAATGTTCAATTATCTCAATACTTACTAAAAGAGTCTAAACCAGCTCTTCATACAGATGAAAAACGAGTGTATATGTTAAAAGATGAAGGGCAATCACCGTATCCTATTTATTTAAATCACCCTATTATGATAGGAGTGGGAACGAATTTGAATCAGCATACAGGATTTGAAGAAATCATTAAAGGATTTATAGGCGCACATAACAAATTTCCTATGTATATGTTATTTGAAACTTATTTATGTAGAGACTTTATTGAAGGGTTTTTAGAAGAGAATAAACTTCATTTTGAGCTAGTTTTTACTAATAAGAAAAAGGATACGAACTTTTTTAAAGTGTGCATTACCAATAGTGATGATATAACCACACTTATGAAGTATTTCTTCCAATCAGCACAAGATTCTCTCTATACGCTATTAAGCTATTCAGCAGACTGTAAGATTATCAGTAATCGTACTGGTGGGATTGAAATAAAAGCGGACAGTTTCTATCCAAGCTTTTCATTTATGTATGATGCGCAAGAATTATTTATTATTGGTGGAGAAGAAAAATGGTCTGATATCCATTATATAAAAAGATTTTTCCATCTTGAGCAGATTACAGATGAGCTAATTATTGATTTAAGAAAATGAGAGACGAGAGAGAATAAATGAAAAAACCCTCAAGTATAGAACGACATACTTGAGGGTTTTTATGTATGAAGAAGGGCCTTGTATCATATATTTTATTCGTCGTTGCATGTAAGTCATTCGGTTTATAAAAACAATGTGCTAAAGAGAGTAAAGAAGGCTTTTCTATTTTTCCCGAGAATGAAAAGAAATATATAATCTAATTTTCGTGAATGTAATAAGGAGGCAGTAAAATTTGAACAGGAAAATTTGGTTTGTAGTTACTTGTTTTGCATTTTTAGTAGCTAGTTATATTGTTGTCCAATATTTTATTATGGATGGATTTCAAACAGGGCTTGTAAAAGTGAAGCTTATGTTTGGATCTAAATTAAGTGCGTTCTGGTATATGATGCTATTTATACATATTACAACTAGTATAGTAGCATTAGTAATTGGTCCTTTTACATTATCCACTAGATTTAGAGAAAGGAATATCAACCGTCATCGAATAATTGGGAGAATCTATATGGTTGGTATATTATTAGGAGGCGTTTCTGGACTATACCTATCTTTTTATGCTACGGGAGGATTGGTAGCGAAGCTAGGTTTCGGTTTGTTATCTGTATTTTGGCTAACATCAGCATATCAAGCGTTACATGGAGTTAAGAATAAAAAAATTAAAGAGCATCGGAATTGGATGATTAGAAATTATTCTTTAACCTTTGGAGCAGTTACATTAAGAATTTGGCTACCGTTGTTTATCGTTCTATTTGGAATAGAGCGTTTTGAACTTAGTTACGCTATTATTGCTTGGTTAGCGTGGGTACCCAATTTAATTGTTGCAGAATTATTCATAAGAAAAAGACTTAATAAAGGAAAATACAAAGGAAATGAGGATTTACATTTTTAATGTAAATTTGCTGTAATATTGAGGGCAGAATTCTTCAGTAATTGAATTTTTAAATAGCTGGATTTCGTTTGTAGATTCAAAAATCCGCTAATTTTATTGAATAAATAGAAAATACTTTCTTTTTTCGTTTATTTAATTTAATATCAATAAGGGCACCAAAAAAATAGATAGAGGTGCTAAAATGTACGGTATTATTAATTATGAAGTGTTTTTACTAACAGGAATTTTATTGAATTTAATTCCTGGTGCAGACACCATGTACATTGTGGGGAGAAGTATTTCACAAGGTAGAAAAGCAGGTGTGTATTCTGTGTTTGGTATTATTACTGGTTCTTTAGTTCATACGTTGTTGGTTGCTTTTGGTTTATCTATTATACTTACAAAATCCATTGTGCTATTTAACACTATTAAGGTTATAGGTGTTATCTATCTTGTATATTTAGGGATTAAAATGATACTTGATAAGACGAATGTAGCTTTCCAGGCCTCGTCCAATAAATTGAACATTAGAAAAATATATATACAAGGGCTTTTAACAAGTCTTACGAATCCAAAAGTCTCTTTATTCTTTATTGCGTTTCTTCCGCAATTTATAGATACAAAGGCTTCAGGTCCTATGCCTTTTATCATTTTAGGACTTACTTTTACAGTAACTGGACTATTATGGTGTTTATTTGTTGCTTATTTCTCTTCATATGTTACAAAAAAATTAAGAGGAAACCAAAAGGTAGGAATGATTCTAAATAAGATAACAGGACTGATTTTTATTGGTATGGGGTTAAAGTTGCTTCAAACAAAAGCTCCTCAATAAACCTGAATAACATAAAAATGCCCCCTTTCAAGAGATGTAATCTTAGGTTTAGGCTAATTTCTACATACTAAAAAGTCCCTTTAACTTTGAAGGGACTTTTTGCTTGTTATTTTGAGTTATTTAAAAATTTATTGCAAGAAACAACCTATACTTTAATTGACGTTGTGCGAGTTTAGCTTGATAGCAATGGGGTAAGCACAGCGGATATTTCAAGGTGAGGAATGATGCAGAGTTTTAAATATTTAAACGTGATGGCATATGGAAAGTAGGAGAAGTTGCCTTTCAATAAATATACGTATACAAATAGGATGGCCAATTGAAGCCATCCTATTTGTATTACCAACTAGCAGTTTCCGTACTTTCCTTCAACCACTTCACCCAATCCAAATCTTCTACCTTAAGCAAACTGAGCGAAACACCTTTCATATCTAAAGAAGTTAGCAATGTACCAACTTTTACGAATGTAATCTGTAATCCTTCCAGCTCACATAAACGGCGAATGTCATTTGCGAAAATGTATTGCTCCATTAATGGAGTTGCGCCGAGTCCGTTAATAAGGATGGCAAAGTTGTCTCCTTTTCTCCAGCGATAAATGCTTTTAAGTTTGTTCATTAGTTCGATCGCTAATATTTCAGAAGAGGATAGTGCTTCTTTACGGTAACCTTTTTCGCCGTGGATACCAACGCCATAAAAGACTTCATCTTCGTTTAATGTGAATGAAGCTTTTCCTTTCACTGGATTGTTTGCAGGTGAAAGAGCAACTCCTAATGTGTGTAAGTTTTCTGTAACAGAACGGCCAATTGTCGTTAGTTCTTCTAAAGAATGACCTTCAAGAGCAGCCGCACCAAGTATTTTTTGAATGAAAACAGTACCAGCAACGCCGCGTCTTCTTTTATTAAAAGAAGCATCATCTTCAATTGAAACGTCGTCATTTACGATGATATGGTCAATTTTTCTTCCTTCTTCTTTAGCGATCTGCTCAGCCGCTAGAAAGTTCTCAACGTCATCTTTAAAGTTTTTAATGATGAATAAAATACTTTTATCTTTTGGCATGAGGCGAGTAGCCGCTACAATTTGTTCCACTGTAGGCGGAGTGAAAATGCTGCCGTTTACTGCCGCTGTAAGCATACCTTTTCCTACATAGCCAATATCAGCGGGTTCATGTCCGCTACCACCGCCGCTTATAATCGCGACGTTTTGCTTTAGTTTTTCGATATCCTTTACATAAATGATGTTATTTGTTTCGTCGTAATTTACTTTGTCGTTATGTTCAAAATAAAAGCCATGCAGCATATCTTGAACGATATGTTGTACATCATTCATAATCTTTTTCATTGCTTTTGCCACCCTTTAATTACTTTGCTGATTGCTCAAGTAATAGTAGTAATTGATTGTTTATCATATTTTTCATAAGAGAAGACATAATGGAAGGATCTACTTCGCACTTGCTTTCAATCCAATCTTTTATCGTTCCAACGAAGCCGTGACTATAAAAGGAGGCAATCGTATTTTTTGTCTCATCAGAAAGGCTGAATCCACAGCTTACAGATAGTTCATCAATAATCTTCATATATAAGTTTTTCGTATGCTCAAATAAATAGTGATTAAACGAGTTTTGCTCAATAACTTTAAAAGCATTTCGGTAAAATTTTTGATTTTCATAAAAGTAATCAAATAATAAATCAAAAATGTTTTCCCATTTTTCATAATCGAGAAAGTCTATAATATTTTCTTTCGTTTCTTCTCTATAAATCCAGCTTAATAGTTCAAATTTATCTTTAAAATGATAATAAAAAGTTTGCCTACGCATTTGACAGTGTAACATAATATCGCTCACTGATATTTTATGAAACGACTCTGTTTCCATTAAATATTTCAATGAGTTCGCGATTATCTTTTTAGAAATTATAGAAGAGGTCATCTGAATCATCCCTAGAATGTTAGTAATATAAAAATCCTATCTATAAATGAGAGCGGTGTCTTTAGACAGATTGTCCATTTTGTCCGTTTACTATAAAACGCTTTCATTTTAACATGAGTAGTAAGAAGAAGATTTCAAATATATCACAATATATTAAAGGAATTGAGGGATAATCACAATGAAAAAGATTATAAACAAACCAGAAACATTAGTAATGGAAATGTGTAACGGAATGGTTATGGCTCACCCAGAGCTTGAACTTTTGAAAAAATATAAAGTGATTAAGAAGAAAGAAATGAACGAAAACAAAGTAACGTTAATTAGTGGCGGCGGTAGTGGCCATGAGCCGGCACATGCAGGGTTAGTCGGAAAAGGAATGTTAGATGCGGCGGTGTGCGGAGATGTTTTTGCTTCTCCTTCACAAATTCAGGTATATCAAGCAATTAAAGAAACAGCTAGTAAAAAAGGTACGTTATTAATTATTAAAAATTATAGCGGCGATATTATGAATTTCAAAAACGGTGCGCATTTAGCGACGGAAGATGGAATTGAAGTCGACTACGTCAAAGTGGACGATGATATTGCGGTAGAAGATAGTCTGTATACAGTAGGACGCCGCGGCGTTGCAGGAGTTATTTTAGTTCATAAAATTGCCGGCGCAGCAGCGGAAGCAGGTATGGATTTAGGAGCGGTGAAAGCTGTCGCAGAAAAAGCAGCGGCTAACGTGCGCACAATTGGTTTAGCGTTAACGTCTTGTACAGTTCCAGCGAGCGGATCACCTACTTTCACACTTGCGGAAGATGAAATGGAATACGGCGTAGGTATTCACGGCGAGCCAGGAATTAAGCGTGAAAAAATGTTGTCAGCAGATGAACTAGCTAACCGTATGACAAACGATCTTGTAAAAGATTTAGGAGTAAAAGATGGCGAGGAAATCGCACTTCTAGTTAACGGTTTTGGCGGAACACCACTGCAGGAACTTTACTTATTTAACAATGCAGTGACGCGAGAATTAGCTGCTAGAAACATTAAAATTAATAGAGTATTCGTCGGCAACTATATGACGAGTATCGATATGGCTGGTATGTCTTTAACTGTAATGAAGTTAGATGATGAGTTAAAAACATTACTATCGAAAGAATGTAACACACCAGCGTTTAAAGTAGATGGACCAGTTGAAAGTGTAGAGTATGTAAATGTACTTGAAGAAACAGAAGAGAAGGAAGTTTCATTTGAACTAGAAACGGCGGAAGAACACGCTGTTATTAAAGATAATGTCATTACATTAAACAACATGATTTATCTCGTTGATAAAATGAGCGATATTATCATTAAAAATGAAGTACCATTCTGTGAGTTAGACACGCACGCTGGTGACGGCGATTTCGGAATGAGTGTAGCAAAAGGATTTAAGCAATTAAAACGTGAGTGGCATTCTATTGTAGATCAAGAGAACGTAACAATCGGATCATTCCTTGATGGTTGCTCCATGATTATTATGGAACATTGCGGCGGCGCTTCTGGTCCAATTTGGGGCGGTGCATTCCGCGCAGCTAGTAAAGCAGCAGGCGAGAAGCGTGAGTTAACAGTGAAAGAATTCGCTGAAATACTGCAAGCAGCACTGCAAGGCATCCAATCGATCGGTGAAAGATCATTCGGCAGAGGAGCAGTAGTTGGTGACAAAACGCTTGTTGACGCACTTGCTCCATGTGTAGACTCTTGGTTAGATAGCGCCTCAAACGAAGTAGACGTAAAAACTGCCTTTGAAAAAGGTGCAGAAGCAGCGGTTAAAGGAGCAGAGTACACGAAAGAAATCGTAGCTCGCATGGGCCGCGCTGGTACAGTTGGCGAAAGAAGTTTAGGATACCCTGATGCAGGTGCACATGCGCTTGGAGTTATCTTTACGGAGATTGCGGGTAGTTTGAAATAGGAATGAGAAAGTCCCTCTGTCTTAAGACGGAGGGATTTTTCTGTAGTTTTCGAGAATAATAGTATGTGTCTTTTTGTATCACCAAAAACGACCGATTTTGGTGATACAGAAGGACATAAATCTTGTTTTTTGTTATGTCTTCATTTACAACGGTTTTCAAAGGAGATATTCATAGTAAGAAATTATATTGAAAAGAGGTTTTGATTGTATATGATGAAGCTTATTAATCGCTAATTAAAATTCAAACGAATTTTATACTGTAAAAGGTCAAATTAAGGATAATTCCTTGATTTTATTTGTTATACCCTTTTACTAGTAGCGGTTAGAAGACATTATATCTTATCAAAAAATTTCATGTTATTTCACGATATCTATTCTTTCGGGATAGGTGTATTTATAATAGACAGAAATTTGACCATGAGAAGATGTTTCTTCTTGTGGTCTTTTTTTTGTCGTTTTTTGATTCCGGAAGCATGTTTCTATGCCGTTACACCTATTATAAGGCGGTGATTAACGAAAACTTAGTAGTAGATTGTTGTAAGAAATATACACTCTTTTTAGGAAAATATAATAAAAAATGGAGGATTTATCATGAATGAATATCAATTAATTAGTGACTACAAGCAAAATGAAAAATATAAGGAAAGCTTTAATGACCTTGCAAAACATGTATTTGAATTGGATTTTAAAGGATGGTATGACAGGGGCTGTTGGAATGATAACTATATTTGCTATTCTTATGTGGATGGAGATAAAGTCATCGCAAATACATCTATTAATAAAATGAATGTAATCTCTAACGGTAAGGAATATAAAGCAATTCAATTGGGTACAGTGATGACACATCCGGATTATAGACATCAAGGTTTAGCGACTAAATTAATGAATCATATCATTAAAAAATACGAGAAGAATTATGATTTTATATACTTATTCGCGAATGATACGGTGTTAGAATTTTATCCTAAATTTGGTTTTGAAAAGGTGCAAGAAAGTAGCTTCAGCTTGAAGGTTTCAAATATGATACGTCAAATAGATAAAAAGTAAGATTTACGAAAGTTAGATGTTAATAATCAGGCTGATTTTGAGCTGATGAAGGAATATGAAGCCGAAAGAATTCCGGTGTCTTCTAGATTAGGTTTGAAAAATAGTAACATTATTCACTTTAATATATTAATTATTTTTTGTTGTCTTGTTAGTTAAAGGGGTACTTAGTACAAAAAATAACCGTAGATAGTAGCACGAACACTGTTCTTGTTATAATTAATTTTTTTCAGAACGTCTATAATCCTCTTTTAAAACATATATGTAAATATAATAAAAAACGAATGATTAATAGAAATATTCTACACCACTCGTTTTTTATCGGACTTCTTTTTATTGTACTTTTATTTTCTTTATGAGTTATTAGAAAAATAATTGTCTATATAAGTCTTTATTTTTTCAAAATTCTTTTCCATAAATAAGATTGCTGGTACTTCAATTATTGGAAGATTATTTTCATTATCAAAAGCTGGACACGGTTTGGGAACTACCAAATAGTCAACTGAGTTTTTATCCCTAATATAATTAATTGAAACATCATAATACTTAGAGAAATATTCCTTCAAATCATCCTGATTCCTTAAAAATGGTAGAGAAAATATTGAACCATAATTTATACCAGCGTCGACAATTAATACAAAGCATATTTTTTTCATAATACACCCTCCTCATATAATAAGTTTTAAGTTAATAACTGTTCCTTGAAAATTAAATAGTTTTTATCTTCAAGAGCTACATCAAAAAATGATGTATGGGTAAAATTTAGTCTTGGATACTGGGGGATTTCCCTAGATAATAGAGGTATAGAAATGGATCCATCGGGAATATGCTTACTCCCCCTGTAGTTCGACCACGTTAAAAGACTGTGACCCAGACCAAAATGCACTGCATACGCACAAGCTGTATCGCTTTCCTTCATTTACCTCTCATAGTGGTGGGAGGGCAGCTAAAAAGAAGTCCTGGTGGAAGTTTTAGAAATTAGTACCATTTTTTAATTAATACAAGTAAAAGAGACCTTATAGGGTATTTTACTGTTTTCGCTCACATGGATTGTCTTATACATCTAAGTTGTTTCTACATAAATATCTGTAATCTCACCTATTACTATATCTTTAAAAAATTTCCAACAGAACCAATAAACCGTTATAAAAAGTATTTAAAATAATAACAAATAGGTATAATAATTCCCACTATAGAAAATACAATACTTCCTAAATTAAATGCAGAAAGTTTCGCACGATGAACTTGAATTTCACCTAAATCTACCCCTCCACTAAAATGCTTATCCATAACTTTAGCGACGTTTTGTTGTTGATTAACAAAATAAGGTATTAGCCATATACAGCAGAATAAAATAATACTACCAAAAAAGAGTGTGTCAATAATTGAAGCTCTCCAATTTAATGAAGTAATGACTATGAGAACAAATTCTCCTACCATAACAATTACCATAGTTACTACATATCTGGATTTTTCAGAAACGTTTTTAAATACAGTCTCGTCCAGAATTTTTTCTATTTTAGTCCATATTAAACTGATTAACACGATTAGGCTAATTAAGAAAATAGTAAATAAAGCTTTAACTAAAAGATACTCAAACACTACTGACACCACCTAATAATTTCTAAATTAGAATGTAAAGTTAATTTTTTTTACTCTATTAAAAGATTAAATTCAATAATCTATTAACTAGCTTATCGAAAAATTTATTGATTTAAAGATACAACGCTATATGTATTAGTTATATAGGATAAGATCTCCCAAAATTCCTTTTCTAATATATATATCTTCTAATCGTTGTTGGACTTCAATTGTCTAAATATTTTATTTAGCACTTTATATTACCTAAGGGTTCGAATTTTCTGAATTAAAATTCCGTGATATTGTTAAGAAAATAATTATTATTATGATATCTCGATGTAATTGCTGCTAATGCTTTATCTTCAAGGGGAAATATAAGGTTTTCGTTACCGTAATACTAATAACAACCTAACAAATTGAATAGTTACCAGAAAATACTAAAATATGCCCCTCAGCAATTTACAGTATAATACACTTTTAGAAAAAATGGAATATTTAAGTATTTCTTTATTAATAATATGAATTAATAGAATGTTTATATTATTATACGGATTAAAGATAGCTCAGCTGTGGTGATCTTTATTCATTTTTTCTAGAGTTTATATTAACTTAGCAAACTTTGTAACAGAACCATATATAAGATCAAATATGATAAAAGCAATATCACAAGTTTTTTATTTTTTATACAGTAACCATTTGTTAGCCAATCCCTTCTCTTGATTCAGAATATTATGTTGTTTTTTATCAATTTACAATTGCAGGTTGAACTATTATATAATATACAGAATAATGGTAATATTTAGGGGGATGGAAGTAGTTGAGGAGGACGTAGTGATATGAGCACAAATATTTTAATGCATGAAGCAGTTATGCAACAACTTAATGATTTTTATCAAATGATGTTGTCGCAGCAAATTGAATAAGCATGAAAAAGTTAGTGATTATTTCGATGTATGTTACGAAGTGAAACAAAAACTACTAAGCAAAGGGGCGTTAAAATAATGAAGAAGCTTTTATTAGCGGCGTTAGGATTAGTGATAGTATTATCATTTAGTAACAATACAGGTGATACACAACATGCTCTAAAAAAGGAAGAAATTATACAATATTCACATGCTGATCATTTTTAATATCTCATTAACAAAGGGACTCCAATTATGGAGTCCCTTTGTTAATGAGATATTGCTTTAGTTTATCTAATTGTAATAATGTTTGTAAAAAGTGTAGATATTTTCTAAATTTGCAGAGGTAATTATTTGTTAATCTTTTAAAACATTGGCTTAGTAATACCGAGGGTTATTATAGATATATTAATCATATAATTTGTCCATATCAAAATGAACGTTTTTTGCATCTAATATATTGTAAATATATTTTATTTTGGAAGGATCTGATTATATGGCTCATAAATCTACTGGAGTGTTTCGAGTTCCAGTTTCTGAAAATGGGATTATTCCAACTGCTCTCAACATTATGTTAAACAATGATTCACGTTGCCATACTAGTAATGTAACGGTAACTGTTAAGAGAAGTCGAAACACTTTTTTCCCAACTCAAAATGAATTAGTTGAAATCTCTCGTACTTTTGTTTCTTTAGAACCAAACAGAACAACTAAGATTGTGTTATTTACTCCAGAATTTCAAGTAGAAGATTTCCTTGATGTCATCATTAGTGGAAATAAAGAGGATGTTAAGGATGTTCTTGTATATTCTTTCTTAGCAGATTCAGTAGGTCATAATCTGCCATCTACTGTTTTCAGAAATGCAGAATACACTTTTGCTTGCTGACACTGTGATGATGTATTCTTTACTGTCGTATATCTGAATTGAAATGTTACAAGTAGCACTTCGCGGCATACAATCTATTGGTGAAAGATCGTTCGGCAGAGGAGTGGTAGTTGGTGAAAGAAGTTTAGGATATGCAGATACACATGCGCTTAGGGTACCTTTACGGAAATTTCGGGTAGTTTGAAATAGAAATTAGAAGATCCCTTCTACCTTAAGGTGGAGGGGTTTTCTTAATATTATTTTTTGATATATATTGCTAAGTATGTTCCCATAATTCATTCTATTGTATTGAGAATAATGTCATCTACATCAAAAAAACGGCTTATAAAAGGAACTAGTATTTGAGGTGGGTTTATTAACGAATTTTATATATAGCATGAATGAAAACGAGATAAATAAAACAATATTCCCTATTATGTTTTTTAAAATTAATTGAGCAGGTCCTTGTAAAAATAAAGAAAAGACACCTAAAGGTGCCTTCCGCCGGCTTAAATTATTTTAATATTATCGATCTAAGTTTAAAAGCTATAAGGATTTTTTCTGTAGGATTTGTAAGTAGTTTTTATGAAATTATGAGTGTTTTTTATTTTGTAATTCAATAAGTTCATCTGGTATCACTTTTGTATAATATTCTTTTTCTGTTAGTTCAAATATAAATAATGCTTTTTTCCAGTTATAAATAACATCTTCTACATTATGTTGTTTCATTTTTAATAAACACTGACCTTTTAAATAGAATAGTTCACCTAGTAGGTATAAAGTATGTAGATTAATTGCTAATTTGATACCCTTATCAATGTACTTTATTGCCTCTTCATATTGGTATGTGAAGTCGAAACATTTTGCTAAATTTAACATGAGTTTTAATTTAATTTCTTTATCTCTAGGAAAATCTAACTTATTAAAATTAGTTAAACATCTTTTGAATATATTAATACTTTTTTCATATTCTTTATTTTCTGCATAAAATATAGCCATTGTTTGCATAATATCTATTTCTCTTTCTGATAAAAAATCAGAATTAGTTAAAGTCAGTTTTAATGCATTATTTAAAAAATCTAAAGCAGTTTTTATTGATTTATCCACCATAAATACAGCAATTGCTTCATGCCATATTAGAAATTGTTTCTCATCTTTTGTTTGAAAATTATTTAAGTTTTTCTCTTTTTTTACTATTTCATAAAGTTCTTTATATTGTTTTTGCTTTAAGCAATCTTTTATTACGTATTTTACATTTTCTACATATTTTAATCTTTTGTTTTGAGTTAGTGCAAATATGTTATTCGGATCAATACCAAGTCTTTCTGATAATTGATATAACAATATACTAGATGGATAAATCATACCTTTTTCAATCTTGCTAATTTGACTTTGTGAACATATTCCATGACATAATTCGGATTGTGATATATTTTTTTTGATTCTAAGTTCTTTAATGGTAATACCCAAATCGTTAAATTCCATTTTTCCACCTACTATTTAGCACTTTATTAAAATAAGAACATTCTCTAACCTTAATGTAATGTAAAATTAATATAGTTGCAATTATTGTTTTAAAGGGCTTATCGTTTCTATAAGATGGTGAGATTTTTTTATGTACAAAAAAGACACCCTAAGGTGCCTTCTTGCGATTTGCTCCATTGTAATATGGTATTGGATGCCAGTCCAATTATTATTTTACCATGTTAAATAGTTTCGGTTATTGAGAAAAAAGACAACTCATTATTTGAATGCAAAAAGTCCTAGGGGGACTAGGACTTTTTACTAGAATGAATATGATTTAAAAAAGGACTTATATAACGTAACATATGAATGTTTCGTAAATGTATCAAAAAAGTGAACAAAAGCGTTAATTTAAATAAAAAAAGCTCCGCGATAAAAGCTGCGGAGCTTCATAAGGTCGAGTTATGTCGTACTCACAAGGGATTTTAACATGAATGTTGTGGTGAAAATACTGGTAAATTTATCCCGTAAAACCCCCACTGATTAGAGTTTCACTTCATTCGAAGGAATTCATGTTTTATAAATTAGATTATGAGAGTTGATATTCTCCATATTGACCAGAAAAGAACTAAAAATTCTAGTGAAATTCCAAGTGTTCGTTTCCTAGTTTTTTGAAATTCTTTTATTAAATAGCCAACAGCACTAATTGCTATAAGAATGAAAAGAATAAGTTCGAGTGTAACTGGCATTTTATCTACTCCTAATACTGTAGTTTATTATATAAAGATTATAAGATATTTTTGTGGCTAGTGGTGAAAAATTCAATAGAATTATTTCTAAATGGAGTAAATCTTTCAACGGACCAATCAAAGGTCAATACAAAAAGTGTTATACAATATACGCATGGAGAGTCGTGGGGCTAAAGAAATATTGGAGTATAAAGAGTTGTTAGATCAAAGGATTATTACCGAAGAAGAGTTCGAAGTGTAGAAAAAAGTAATTATTAGGTATATAGATGAAACGCTCAGATGAGAGTTTTTTTATTTATATATTCGCAAGTAAAATAACATAATATCACTATGAATCCTTATAACAATATGAATTTTTGCATATTTTAAAATTTAATATATCCCTTAAAAAGTTTTAATTGTATAATATATTTTGTCATATTTTTAGATTTTTCGACATAAACCAACAAAAATAGAGAGAGTATTGGGAGAAGACATTATGTATACAAAACTATTAAAATCAATTACATCATTATCACTTATTGGTGGTGCGTTGTTATATACAAATGGCAGCGATGTAAAAGCTGCTGAAGTGGGTGTTTTTTCTGATGTGCCGACATCACATTGGTCATATCCTGCGATTAAAGATTTAGCGAGTAAAAATATTATTTCCGGTTATGGAAATGGGATATTTGGTTTTGGAGATGTTGCGACAAGGGAGCAAGTTGCGGCTTTAATTTATCGAGTGTTAGTACCAAATAAACAAGGCGGCTCGTTTAGTAATGATGGAACTCGTTACGTATTAAAGGATGGGTCTACGTTTAAAAATCCTTACGGTGATATTAATCAAAGTTCTACAATGTTCCCAGAAGAGGTATTAACTTTAACAAATTTAGGAGTTTTTAAAGGTGATGAAAATGGCCAATTTAGACCGAAAGCTTCTGTGAATCGTGCAGAAATGGCACAAATTCTTATGAATGCTTTCCATCTTGCGGCAAAACAAAAACATACCTTTAAGGATGTTCCAAATCCATTTTGGGCAGAAAATGCAATTAGTGCGGTGCAGTCAAATGGAATCGCAGATGGCACAGGGAACGGGAATTTTGAACCGTATGGCACAGTAACACGTGAACAGTATGCGCAGTTTTTATATAAAACTTTGAAGTATAAAAATGCTGATGTGAAAGATACAGGAGATGCGGCATTATTAACAGCGTTTAAAGAGGAAGTACAAAAGCGTATTAATACATACGAGACAAATATTACACTGCCATATAAAACGAAAAATAATAATACAGACGAAGTGATGAATACACTTTTTAACGCATATAAAGAAGTGGCAAGTAAAAATGAGTATACAAATAATAATAGATCGAATGTTTCATATGGACTTTCTGGATCACCTGGAAATTATACGTTTACGCTTAAGATTACATATCGTGAAACGAAAGAACAGACGGAATATGTCATGAAACAAGCGAAAGCAATCGTTTCTTCTATCACTCAAGTTGGAATGGATGATCACGAAAAAGTGAAGGCGATTCATGATTACGTAGTAAAGCATGTTTCTTATGATACGTCTTATAAAGCTTACACAGCATATGAAGCACTTGTAAATCGTTCTGCGGTTTGCCAAGGTTACGCACTATTAACTTATCAATTATTAAAAGAAGCAGGAATTGAAAATCATTTCGTGACAGGAACTGGGGACGGACAACCTCATGCTTGGAATTTAGTGAAAATCGAAAACAAATGGTATCACCTTGATACAACATTCGATGATCCGGTTCCAGATGAGCAGGGCCGCGTAACGTATTCGTATTTCAATTTATCAGATGAACAAATCGCAAGAAATCATGAGTGGAACCGTGGAGACTATCCGCAAGCTACAACAAATTATTATAGTACACTGACAAATAAAATTGCGGCAGGTAGTACGAAAACGTCTGCATATCAGCAAATATTAAAAGATACAAAGTTAAACTATTTAGGAAATGAATATATTGCAAATAACTATACTGAATTAAAAAATAAAATGCAGCAGCGTTATAGTGCAAAGCCAGAAAAGATAGAAGTACTTTATAAGCAATCAATGAACGGTGCGCTGCAAGATGTGAAAAATGCAATTGGGGAAATCGGTTATCCGCAAGGGTCCAACCGTGTTTCTTATAAAGCGGAGTCGTATAATGCGAAAGAAGGGTATTCTTTAGTGACGATTACGTTTACGTATTAAGAATGAGAAAAAGCATCTGTTTCAGATGCTTTTTTTATTATATTGATTCGACAAAATATGACAGGTGAAAGCGAATTGGTCTGTTATGATAATTTTTGGAATTTTACATTTTAGAGGATTAATCATGAATAAAAGGAAGATTTTCGCTGTGTTAATAGGAATTGTAGCCTTATTTGTAATTATTAATGTAGTTGTTACGAAAGAGAAAACGACATCAACCAGTGAAAAAATGTACTCTGAGAAAGAATATAATAAATTAGTAGATGAACATTTTGAAGAAACGCAAAAGTTGAAAAGTGATATGAGTGTGTTAGAAACTGAAAAAAAATCTCTTGAAGAGCAAATGAAGGCGAAGAATAAGCAAGGGTAAAACAAAAACGCTATCTTTTAAAAAGGTAGCGTTTTTGTTTTGGGTTATAAAGTTATTCCTACATTTGACATATACAGTCTAACTGTATAAAATTAAACTATACAGTTTAACTATATAGTTTAGCTATATAGTTATCGTTACATTGGAGGTCTTTATGAATAGAGATAAAAATTTACCATTAACGGAAACAACGTATTACGTTCTTTTAGCTTTATTAGAGCCAGCTCATGGATATTTAATTATGCAAAAGGTGGAGGAACTGAGTAATCATCAAGTGAAAATCGCAGCGGGTACATTGTATGGTGCGGTGGAAAATTTATTAAAACAAGGGTTAATAGAATCGGTAAAAAGTGAAGATAAAAGAAGAAAAGTGTATGTCATTACGGAACGCGGGAAAGAAGTATTGCATTTAGATTTTATGAGAATGCAGCACATTATTGCGGTTACAAAAAGTTTATTACACGTATAGTTAGGAGGAAACGATGATGTGGAGATTAAAATTCTTTTTAGACTTTGAGAAAGAGGAAAAATGGTTAGAAGAGATGGCTTGGAAAGGCTATCAACTAGAAAGCAATACATTTGGTTATACATTTAGATATACAGAACCGGAAGATGCGACGATTAAAATAGACCATAGAGTATTTAGTAGAAAAAGTGATTTTATTAATTACTGCACATTATTTGAAGATAGTGGTTGGGAGCATATAGCTGGTAATCGGTGGTCAGGTACGCAATATTTTAAAAAGGTAGATGAAGAAAGTGAAGATGACATTTTTTCAGATCCAATGTCACGAGCAGGGAAGTATAAGCGTCTATCTAAAACATTTTTAGAATTAGCGATTTGTTATTTGCCGATATTATTTTTATTTATGTATAGTAATACAATGAATTTAGGAGCCTTTGTAAATCCGAAAGAACTATACTTGACGCCAGGATTATGGGATAAGCAAGGTGTATCATTTCTATGGTCATTCTTATTTGAAACGCCATTTGCATTAATGAGAGGACTTTTTTTGACATTTATCCCCGTTGCGACATGTATGTTTTTCGTTTGCTCGTATAAAGCAAATCGATTGTATGAAGAGAGAAGATGATAGGAGAAATCCCCTTAAAGTAGATGCTTTGAGGGTTTTTTTGAATTTGTAAATGACTCTTCTTAAAATAGATATGAGCTTAGAGAAGGACAATGATGTATTGGAGGTCACCATATCAAAAAAAGAAAATTGTACGTTTAGACGCATTTTAAATACAAAATAACCGATTCCTTATACGTTAAGAAACCGGTTATTTATTTCCCTACTTTTTTAGAGATCTTTTTCTTGTAATGGTTTTAAATGATTGATTTAAGGTTATAAACTTAAATCATAAATAAAAGATAAAATAAAAACTATATAAGAAATAAATGTAACGAAAACAAGGAAACATATAAACTGAGAATTAGATACATATTGTTCTATTCTTTTTTTCATGTTAATTCGTATTATTTTTCAAATGTGAAGTATCAATTGGAATTTGAGCTTTCCAAGATCCAATTATTTTTCCAATTCTAGTTATATTTACATCTAAAGTAAGAGGCTGTTTAAAAACGTCTTTTTCTTCAGTAGTTATAACAAATGTAGCAACACCTTCAGGTCTATCATTATCACGAATGCCTATTTTATCTAACTTTTTACCTGCTGCCATAAGTTCAAAAGGAAGATAATCATCTGAATCATGGATAAATGATAGTCTCCCGTCATTTTTAATCTCAGGGTTTTCCTCTTGTTGCCCATCAATTTTACCATCACTCTCAAGATTTAATCCTGATGTATCAAATTCAAATGGTACTAAACTTCCGTCCGCTTTTTCCATTCTATAATGAACTGATATACGTGAATCTGCGATAAATACTTCTTTGAGATGTACAGTAATACCTTGATCTGTAATTTTTTCATCAATAGGAATATACTTACCATTCTTCATCATATCTTGTGTGATACCATTTTCATCTTTTATTCCTTCATTTACAACCTTATCGTTTGTAACTGCATTAGAAAAATACGAGGCAACATTTGTAGCCGCCACTTGTACTTGTGGAATCATTGCTGTTGTGAAAAGTGCTGCTGCAGCTACTGCTGTATAAATGAAACGCTTTGATTTTTTACTCATGTTTGTAAAGATTCCCTTCTTTTGTTGTTTTTTGTGATTTATATTAGAAACATTGTCTAACTTGGAACGACTTTCAAATGTTTTCCATGCTTGTTCTATATCAATTTTGATTTCTTGTGGTGAATTTGCAGACTCTTCATCTAGCATTACGTTTTCCCATTGATTTAATCTATTGATTTCTACTAATAAATCTTGGCATGCTTTACATGTATCTAGGTGCTTTGTAAATTCCTTTCTTATATCATGAGAAAGTTCTCCATCAATATATGTTTGAATAAATCCGATATCATAACATTTCATTTGTTATGCCTCCTCCATTTGTTTATAAATCTTGCGAAATTTCATTTTGG
>NZ_JBPWAP010000075.1:0-19294 GCF_051776705.1 Bacillus cereus group sp. BceL291
GTTAGAGTTTATTTGGTGTGTGTACTTTTCAATACCAAAAGTACATTACGAGTTTTTTAGTTGCTTTGAACGAAAGTTCATTTTATTTTTGTTCTTAAGTTGATGGGCATGTGTTCCTACCCCAAACAGGACGACGACTACGAACACTTGTGTAAAGTTTGAGAATGGAAAATTAAATTGATCTACAAGCTGGGCAATAATCCCCATTGAAACTAAATACGATATACCAACTGTAAGAAGAGAAACAATTGGAACAACTGGTGAACGGAATACGAGGATTAATACTACAAGAATGAAAATAATTGAAATAACTTCTGTCTTTTTCACTCCCTCTTGAGAGGATTTAAGAAAATCACCCGCTATTAAGTCACTTCCTGTTAAATACGTTTTTACCCCTTTCGTTTGCACTTTTTCATGAAGATTATTTGAAACTTTTGATATTTCACCATGTTTTTTATCTATCGATATTTGCGTTAAAATAGTCGTATTATCTTTAGAAACTAATTGTTTCTCCAAGTCTTTATTGTCTAAATGTGAAACAACTTCCTTAATTCCTAATTGCTCTTTTTCAGTTTGCAGGGCGTTGATTGTTTTTGTTATTTCCTTTTTTTGTTCATCTGTTAAAGCTGCCTTATTGCCACTATTAAAAACGGCTATAATTTCATACTTTTCAACCCCTTCTTTATCCATCTCTTTCATCATCTTGTCAGCAATACTGCTTTGCTTTGTATTAGGGATTGTAATTTTCCCTTTTTCTTTCACTAATTGATCCATATTAGGCATCGTTACGACCATTGTAATAGTAATAACTATCCATAATAGAAAAGATAAACTTCTCCAACTTTTTAACTTGCTCATTTGAATCATCTCCCGTTTTGAAAGTTTCACGTTAGTAACGGAATGAACGTTCATTCCTATTATTCTATTACGTTATTTTGTAAATTCTATTAAACTAGTCTTTCCGGAATGAATGTTCATTCCCTTAGTTACGCAAATCCCCTCTCCTACTCTCATTTTTTAAATCTATTTCGGAATGAATATTCATTCCTGTCCTTATAAAGCTATAGAATCAAATGATTCTAATAGCATTCCAAGAGCTTTCTTCTAATTCTTTTACTAACTCTTTCGAGTATTCTAATTGCCCTGTTGCAATTACTTTCGTTAATGTTTCTAACGGTTGATATACAATAATAATTAAAGCAATGGGAGGCAATGGACGAAGAAAACCTTTTGCGATTCCATCTTCAATAATATTCATAAAGAAGCCCATAAAATCGTCAAATATTTTCTTACTCTGTTCGTCAAGAAAATAACTATCGCAGTGAGAATTTGTAAATAAAAAAGCATCCACATTGTTTCTCGCAAATTCAAATAAACGGTTATACGTATGACTAAACTGTTCACGAATATTTGCTTCAACAGGAAAATCCGTTTTTATCATTTCAGAAAGCTGTAACATACTTTTTGAAAATAATGAGTTAACAAGTGCCTCTTTATTGGCAAAATAGCGATAAATAGTACCCGCACCGACATTTGCTTTTTCAGCGATCATTGGAATTGTCGTACCATCGTAACCACGCTCTGCAAAAAGTTGCATCGCAGCATCAAAAATATCCTCTTGTTTGTTTTTAGCCATTTTTTCCACCTCTATTTCCAGGAATGAAAATTCATTCCGTTTTTAATTATAAATTACATGGATTAAAAGTCAAGTGCGTGACAAAGTATAGTTACGTTTTCGTGAAAAAATTATATCAACAATTATTAGAATATATCAGCGCAAGTCTAATTATATCAGCGATTTTCAGGATATATCGACTTACCGACAACCAAAGAGAAAGCTGTCCCAAAAATTGTTTTTGGGCAGCCCGATTTTCTATTGAAAACTTAAAAGAAATCATAAATAAATACTTCTCGTACCGGAACTATTTTCTCAAACGCTTGTATTTCCTCTTCACTTCCGCTAATTAATTCTAATTCATTCAGTTGTAACGGACGTTTATAGCCGAACATTATTGTAGATAACTCGTTTATATCCAGTTTGATGCCTTTATCTATTGTTTTCTCTTTTATTATTGTTATTTCATGATTTGCAAGTCTCACTGTTATGTTATTCCACGGAGCAAATGCGTCTGTAATGTTTAGGATCACTTCTTGCTGTACATTGTTCCAATTCAACTCATATTGTTTTAAGAACTGCTCTACATCTACAATTCTTCCCATAAAATATGGTTTTATTTCTGTCTTCACGCGTGGCTCTTGCAATGAATATAATAACGGTTCGCTTTCACTTACTGTCATTTCAATTTCTTTAATCATAGAATCATGCTGACAAATAAAGTTCCACAGACCATTTCGTGCTTCATTATGCAGTGGTACAAATTCTTCTACTGTCATTTTATAGTTTTCTATTTTGTATAACATGTAACCTGCTGCCTTTTTATTTTCATCATAGTAAATTGCTAATGTTAAATCATCATAAACCGCTTGTAACCACCAATTCTTCCCTCGAACTAACATACATGAAAAACGTTCTGCAAATGCTTCATAGAGCTTCTCGACTTCTTCTGGATGATTTTCTTTATTAAAACGTTTCACAGTACCATTTACTTGTTTTTTCATCACTAAATCGCTCTTACTTATATGACATTTGAGTAGATTCGCACAAAGTTCCCAGCCGTATTTACGGTAAAACGAAACAGCAAATGGATGTAACATAGAGACTGTAAAGCCATCTTTTTTCATTGTTTGAAGTGAATGTTGAAGTAGCTCTTTTACATACCCACTTCTTCTGTACTCTGGATACGTCGCTACTCCTGCAACGCCACCCATTTTAAATTTTTCTTTACCTATGTAAATATGAAACGGGATGAGGTGTAGTTTTGCAGCTAAGTCTTCCCCTTCCATAATGCCGTATATTTCATGACTTTCCTTCATTTTTGTAAGTTGCTGCTGTAATCGTTCCTCATCTACTTTATATTGAAAAGCGTATTCTGATAAACGTAATGCTTCTCTAAACTTATCTTCTTTTAATTGTATGACATTCATATAATTCTCCTCCATTCTCTGTTTGAATTGTATCATAATTCTTACTATTATAGTTCGATAAGTGAAATTACAAGGACGTTTTAACAAAAAAAGCAGATACATCACGTATCTGCTTTCCACCCTTTTTATTTAGCTAACTTTTGAAGTTCGTCAAAGAATGTAGGATATGATACACCTACTGCTTCTGCATCTTCAATAATTGTTTTTCCTTCTGCCAAACAGCCAGCAATTGCAAGCATCATTCCGATACGGTGATCACCATAACTATTTACTGTATTGCCTTTTAGAGCTGATTTTCCGTAAATGATCATACCGTCATCAGTTGCTTCTATGCGAGCTCCTAGTTTCGTTAACTCAGCAACGACTGTATCAATACGGTTTGTTTCTTTTACTTTTAATTCGTGTGCATCTTTAATTACTGTAATTCCTTCTGCTTGCGTTGCCGCTAATGCGATTACAGGAATCTCATCGATTAATCTAGGGATAATATCTCCGCCAATTTCAATTCCTTTTAATGAAGATGTTTCGATTGTAATATTTGCAGCTGGTTCTGATGCCTCTTCGTTAATTAGATTTACAGTGAACGTAGCACCCATTTTTTCTAAAACATCAATAATACCTGTACGGGTTGGATTCATTCCTACATTTTGTAATACTAGTTTACTATTTGGGATGATTGCACCTGCTACTAAGAAAAACGCTGCTGATGATACGTCACCTGGCACTTGAATGTCTGTTGCTGTTAATTTTTGTCCACCTGACAGCTTCACTGTTTTCCCTTCGCGAGTTACTTTAACACCAAATGCTTCGAGCATTCTTTCCGTATGGTCGCGTGAAATATGTGGTTCTGTAACAGCTGTTACACCTTCTGCACGAAGACCTGCAAGTAAAATAGCCGACTTTACTTGTGCACTTGCAACAGGAGAAATATATTCAATTGCTTTTAAATCGCCGCCACGTATTGTTAACGGTGTAAATGTTCCTTCTTCTCGGCCGTCTATGTTTGCGCCCATTTGTTTTAATGGGTTTGTTACACGCTTCATCGGTCTTTTTGCGATAGATTCATCACCTTGTACGCAAGAGAAAAATGGTGTGTTAGCTAATATACCTGACATTAATCGGATTGTTGTACCAGAATTACCAACATCTAATACAGCTTTCGGTTCTTGTAAACCTTCTAATCCTTTACCAACTACAGTAACCTCATCACCGTTTTGCGTAATTTCTACTCCCATTTCTTTAAAACATGAAATCGTACTTAAACAGTCTGCACCGGGCAAGAAACCTTTAATTGTTGTTTTCCCTTCTGCAATAGAACCGAACATAACAGCACGGTGTGAAATGGATTTATCACCTGGGATTGTAATGTTGCCATTCAATCCGTTATTAACAGGTTGTATTGTTCTTTCTTTCACGTTTTTCACCTTCTCATTTAAATTGTTTCATAAGTTTGGTATTCTTCTTCTCCAAGCGCTAGCTTTGCTTTCATACGATCTTCTTCCCTTTGGAAGCTAATACGTAATACCCCAAGCAGTCCTTCACGCGCTTCTAATATTTGCAAGTTCGTAATACTAATTTCCTCGCGCGCTAAAATACTCGTAATATGAGCCAATGCCCCCACCTTATCTAATACATCGACGTATAAGTCGTGATAGGCAGGAATTGCCCCTCTCTTTCTTACTGGTAAAGAATCACGGTATTCTTTCGCATCTGCAAAATAGTTTTGAATCTCGCCTGCATCTCCGGTAGAAACTGTTTTATATAAATCTTCCATTTCAGAGATCCACTCTTTTAATAATACCATTAAATGCTCTCGATTTTGCTTTACAATATCACTCCACATTTTTGGACTACTAGATGCGATACGTGTAATGTCTTTGAAACCTCCAGCAGCTAGTTGATGAATGAGCGGATTATCTCCTGCATGTTTCTCAACTTGCTTTACTAAACCTGCTGCGATAAGGTGCGGAAAATGACTAACGATCCCTGTTACATAATCATGTTCTTCCGTATTTAAAACAAGAAAATGTGACCCTGTTCCTTTTAACCATACTTTAAGGTCTTCCACTTGTTTATTTGGCACGTGATTCATCGGTGTTAAAATGTAAAATGCATTTTCAAACAAATGTGCCTTTGCACTTTCAACTCCCGTTTTATGAGAACCCGCCATCGGATGTCCACCAATGAAAGAAACATCCTTTGAAAATAAAGCTTCCGCTTCGTTCATAATAGACCCTTTTGTACTACCAACATCAGTCACTATAACATCTTCTCGTAAACGGAATGACGCAAGTTTGTGTAATAGCTTCTTCGTTTCTTCAACTGGAGAAGCAAAAACAATTAAATGTGCCTCTTCACATGCACGCTGTAAATCAACTCCTATTTCATCTACTACGTGTAATTCTTTTGCACGCTCTACTTGCTCTTTAAATATATCGTACCCTGTTATCGTTACATCGTGCTCTTTCTTAATTGCTAATGCGAGAGAGCCTCCTATTAAACCTGTTCCAATTAATACTACCTTTTTACGCATTTGCCTCATCTCGAGACTTATTTTTTTTATTTTCAAAGTGTTGTTTTAACACTGAAATCACTCCTTCATTTTGCTCCCTTGTTCCAACTGTAATACGGACACCCTTTGGGAATGGACGAATAATAAATCCTGCATGTGCACAAGCTTCATAAATCTCTCCAGCATTATCTACCGGTAAGAAGATGAAATTAGTTTGTGACGAATAAAATGGTATACCGTTTTCCTTACAGAAACTCTCGTATTGCTGTAATCCTTCTGTATTCATGTGAACTATTTCTTTAATAAACTCGTCATCACCAAAAGCAATCGTCGCTGCTTTTTGCGCTAATGAAGATACGTTAAATGGTAAACGTACGACATTTAATTTCTCAATTAGCTCTTCCTGTCCGATCGCATATCCAACGCGGAAAGAAGCTAATCCGTATGCTTTAGAAAACGTTCTAAGTACAAGAATGTTTTTATGTTTTTCTAAAAGCGGTAATGTCTCAGGGAAATCTTTTGCTGTTACGTATTCATAGTACGCTTCATCAATGACAATTAACGTATTTTCACTAATGCCTTCAATAAATTGAGTTAATTTTTGCTCATTCACATATGTGCCCGTCGGGTTGTTCGGATTACAAATCCATACGATTTTCGTATTATTATTTACCGCTGACGAAATTTCGTCTAAATCGTATACACCTTTATTTAAAGGAATTTCTTTCACTTCACACCCTTCAATAATCGCATGATGGCGGTACTGCGGGAATGTTGCACCTGCTGTTACAATGTTATCTCCCGCTCGTAATACGGCGCGGCTTATCATTTGAATGATTTCATCTAAACCACTACCACAAAGTACTTGTTCCATTTGCACATGCAACTTATCTGCGATTGTTTGACGGAGCGTTGTAGCACCTCCGTCAGGATATAAAGCATGTTCCAACCAAGAGTTTTGCAACTCTTCTAAAACTCTCGGTGAACAACCAAATGGATTTTCATTCGATGCTAATTTCACAAACAAATGATCTCCGTACACTTCTTTCATTTGTTCTGGTGATTTACCTGGTTTATATGGTTGTAATGATGATAGTTGATCTTTTACTTGCACGTTAAACCCACCTTTTTATTAAAATTCTTTTGCGTAGTTATTGTGTTGCATAATGTTTTGTTTTAATAATTCCATACGATCTTTTCCGAATTGTTCGACTAGTGCATCTGCAAGTTCCCATGCCACAACAGATTCAGCTACTACACCCGCTGCTGGTACTGCGCAACTATCAGATCTTTCAATACTCGCTTGGAATGCTTCTTTCGTATCAATATCAACGCTTGCTAACGGTTTGTATAAAGTAGGAATTGGCTTCATCACGCCTCTTACGATAATTGGCATACCTGTTGTCATACCGCCTTCTAAACCGCCGGCATTATTCGTTTTTCTCGTGTATCCTTTTTCTTCATCCCACAGAATTTCATCATGCACTTTGCTTCCTGGTTGTCGTGCCGCTTCAAAACCTACGCCGATTTCAGCACCTTTAAATGCATTTATACTCATAATTGCACCAGCAAGTTTTGCATCTAATTTACGATCGTAATGAACGTAACTACCAACGCCAATCGGCATACCTTCTGCAATCACTTCCACAATACCACCGATTGAATCTCCACTACTTTTTGCGTTGTCAATCGCATTCATCATTTCTTGCTCTACTTCTTTATCTAAACATCGAACTGGTGAGTTTTCAGTAATTGTTTGAATTTCTTCAATTGATAAGTTTGAAATATGTTTTGCTTTTACTCCACCAATTTCAAGAACATGTCCTGCAATTCCCACGCCTAATTCGCTTAAAATTTGTTTTGCAACTGCACCAGCAGCTACACGAACTGTCGTTTCTCTTGCAGATGACCGCTCTAATACGTTTCTTATATCACGATGACCATATTTAATTGCTCCATTTAAATCTGCATGTCCGGGACGTGGTTTTGTAATTGTACGTTTCATGTCTTTACTTTCTTTTTCCGAAATTGGCTCTGCACCCATTACTTTCGTCCAATGTTTGAAATCATCATTTTTTACAATTAACGTAATCGGTGATCCAAGTGTCATCCCGTGACGAACACCACTTACAATTTCAACTGTATCTGTTTCAATTTGCATACGTCTTCCGCGTCCATGACCTTTTTGTCTTCTTAATAATTCTTTATTAATATGTTCCGCCGTAAGTGTCAAACCTGCTGGTACACCTTCTAAAATAACTGTTAACTGCGGTCCATGTGATTCTCCAGCTGTAATGTATCTCATTTCTCTTGCCCCTTTACTATTTTTTTGTACAAAAAAGTCCCTACTGAGCGCTCAGTAGGGACGATGTTTATCGCGGTACCACCCTAGTTGTAGACTTCTTTCGTCTACCTCTCTTCTTCTTTAACGATCGTTCGACCGTCTTACCCTCCAAAAGTTGTCGGGAAAGATGCTCCAAGGCTGTAATTCATGCTTACCTTTGTACTGATTCACACCGACCATCAGCTCTCTTTAACAGTGAGATAAGCACTACTGTTTCCTCTTCAATGCATATATGATATGGAATTAAGATAATTTATTTTTGAAACCTTTTAACTCATTCATGAATCTATGGAATTCTGGAATGTCCATTTGTTGTGCAGAATCTGATAATGCAACTGCTGGATCTGGATGAACTTCAGCCATTACTGCATCTGCGCCAATTGCAAGTGCCGCTTTCGCTGTTGGTAATAATAAATCTCTGCGTCCAGTTGAATGTGTTACATCAACGATAACTGGTAAATGTGTTTCTTTCTTTAAAATTGGTACTGCAGAAATGTCTAATGTGTTACGTGTTGCTCTTTCGTATGTGCGGATACCGCGCTCACAAAGAATAATTTGATCGTTACCTTGCGCAATGATGTATTCCGCTGCGTTAATGAACTCATCAATTGTTGCTGCTAATCCACGTTTTAATAATACTGGTTTGTTAACTTTACCTACAGCTCGTAATAAATCGAAGTTTTGCATGTTACGTGCGCCAACTTGAATTACATCAACGTAGTCTAATGCCATTTCAACATCGTTCGGATTTAAAATTTCACTAATAATTGCTAAGTCAAACTCGTCTGCTACTTGACGTAAAATTTGAAGTCCTTCTACTCCTAAACCTTGGAAATCATATGGAGAAGTTCTCGGTTTGAATGCACCACCGCGCATTAATTTTAAGCCTTGGTCTTTCATCGCTTGCCCTACTTGACGAACTTGTTCTAAACTTTCTACTGCACAAGGTCCCATGATGAACGTTTGTGTTCCGTTTCCAATCAATTCACCTTTTACATCAACAATTGTATTTTCTTGTTTCTTTTTACGTGATACTAGTAACGCTTTACGGTTATCATCTTCTTGTAACTCTAAGCTTGCTTTGAAAATCGTTTTGAAAATATGTTGAACTGTTGATGTTTCGAATGGTCCTTCGTTATGCTCTGCAATCATATCAAGTACTTCACGCTCACGTACTGGATCAAAGCGTTTCGTGCCTTGTACTTGCTTTTGCTCTCCAATTTTTTGAACAATTTCACCACGTTTGTTTAAAAGGTGTAATAGTTGTAAGTTAATTTCATCTACCTGTTTACGTAATTGATCTAATTCATGATTTGCCATTTGGAAATCCTCCTCTAATGTTTTAAAAGTATAGTAAGAGAATAAAAAATTCTCTATTTTCTGAACTGACTAATTATACAAATTTATAGTGGAATCGATACCTCTTCTTATTTTAAACTAATAATTCGTACAAAGACATGAACTACTAGTTAAAAACCCACTTTTTTGTACAAAAAAGCCCTACTGATTCAATCAGTAGGGACGATATTTATCGCGGTACCACCCTAGTTGTAGACTTCTTTCGTCTACCTCTCTTCATTGTTAACGATCATCTGACCGTCTTTCCCTTCATAAAGACAATACTATCTTTACTACGAAAAAGATGCTCCAGGACTGTAATTCGCTCTTGTTTATGTACTGGTTTGCACCAACCACCAGCTCTCTGTTACAGGGAAACAACAACTACTGCTTTTCCTTTCAATGCATGACTATTTAATTTTCAAGTTGAACCACTAAAATACAAAAAGTCCCTACTGAATAAATCAGTAGGGACGATATTTATCGCGGTACCACCCTAGTTGTAGACTAACTTTCCGTCTACCTCTCTTCACTGTTAACGATCAATTGACCGCTTTTTCCTCATAAAGACAAACTATCTTTATTACGAAAAAGATGCTCCAAGACTGTAATTCATGATTATCCCTGTACTGGTTCACACCAACCACCAGCTCTCTGTTACAGTAAGACTAACCACTACTGTGATCTCTTCATTGCACTTTGTTTATTCAAATGTTTTTGAAATTGAATAAGTATGATTCGTATTATAGAACGCTTTTCAAAACACTGTCAACAACTTTTTATATATTTTTTTAAATTCCACTTTCGTCCTATAATTCTTTTTGTAAATCACCCATTACAATTCCTATGCGAATTATTTCATTTTCTAGTAAATGTAAAACATATTCCTCTACTTCATACTGAACTAATAATTCTTTTATTTGTATGATTTCTTTTTCAAATAAAACGGCTTCGTGACATGTTTGTAGTAAAATAAAAAACACATTTGCAAACATTTCTTTATGCGCTTTCATACTTTCTTTTTTATGAAGCATTTCAATCAATAACCGCTTCATTTCCTCACCTGTACATTTACCTTGTACACTTGAAAATGCACGAGACATAATACATAATCCTTTTTCTAATATTTCATCCATGTATAAAATAATACGTAAAAGCATCACATATTCTCTCGCAGTTATCTCACCCATTTTTGGTCGTTCTCGCAAAAATACACTGAGCCAAGCTGTCCAAAACTTTTGTTGTTCTTTTACACTTAATGTTTTGACGTAATAGCATAAAAACTGCATAAACTTAATTTTATTTTCTTCATTTTCTAGTATGAGTAACGGGTATAACCAATTTGTTTTTTGCTCCCAATATAGTACACATTTAATAAATACAAAGCTAAGCCACTTCAAGAAAGCTTCTCTCGTATGCGGATGTAATACTTCCAAATGTTCTATCGCATACTTAATAAATCGCTTCATTTCTGTAAATAAAGGTAAATTTATTTGCGTGTAACATAAGCCGGCCCATGCATATTCCGTAATCTCATTTTGTTTTTTTAAATCTAAGTATGGTAACAAATATTTTCGGCACCATTGTTTTTCAATATGATATAGAAATGTAATATCTGCTATTAAACGAGCAAACATAAAGTTTGTTCGTTCCGAATTAACTCTTACTTGTTCTTCAAATAAAAATAAATATTCATATACATTACGATCGTATAAATGATCATATGATAACAACTTTAATAATACAGCCGTCATTTTTCCAACTGGATGCTGAATTGATTCATTATAAAAATCTTGTTTCCCAAGCTTAAAGTCTGCATCACTCTTCATAACTTGAGGGAACACTGAAAAAGCAAATCGTTTTACAACACGTATACTATTCTCTTCTAACTCTTCTAGTCGATTACTAATTTCATATAGAAAACTACTAATTAACCAATGAAAAGCAGTATTTCTAACAAATTTCTGCAATAGCGGAATAATTTTTTGGATTTGCTCATTCGTCAATCCTCGATTATTTCGCCATTCTCTAATACAAACAAACCATACTTCATTACTTATTTCTTGCACTCCTACTAATTGGTATGCAAATGAAATACTCCACTCTGTGTTTAATTTACATGCTTTTGATAACATCTCTAAAAAATGGCGTTGTTCAAAAACACCATCTTGCGAAAATTGCTGAACTTGCTTCATAATTTCAACATCTTTCAGCTGCAATAATCCGTCAGCAGTTACATTACAAGTAATGCTTTCTGCTGTATCTTCTTTCTTTTGTACACTGTATCGTTCAGAATGAAAATGAGGATGCTTTTGCTTCATTAACTCATACCCATTTGCCGTAGATGGGCTATTCGAATCACACTTGAATAATAAGTCTAATACGAGACATGCATCAAATACCCTCTCTTCTGTAAGATGCTTTATTACAGTTCGAGTGACTTCTTCTTTTGTTTTTTCTAAACAATATGCATAATGCCTTTTTAAAAGTTGAAAAACTTCGTGTTTATAAGTGAAATCTAAAAGAAGTCCTTCATGTAACAACCATTTCATTTTGTCATCTACACGAACAAAAATATTTTTATTCATCGCATCAATTGCAATTCGCTTTTGAAGTACACTATTTGCTTCTATCATTTCTGTAATATAATAATCCGCTTTTTTTTCATTGTTTTCGCATAAATAAGTTAGACACTCTTTTACAATTCGTATTAAAAATGCAAGATCATTTTGATGAAACTCTTTCTCTACATTTTCCTTATTTCTTTTTTTCAGTGCCGTTTGTCTTAACGACAACATTCTCAATTTTTCTAATCCAATCATCATAATTGGAACAGCATAATAAGCGATATATGGCCTCATCTTTTCGTTCCAAATTTGCTCCACATGAGAAAATGTAGATACTGGTAAGCGACTCGATTCCTCGAGTTCTATTGATTCTTGCGTATCATTCCCCCATTTTCTTACACGTTTCAACTTCAGTTTTCCGTCTAAAATAAAAGTTAGTAACAATAAGGCAATTTCTTTATGCTCAGGAAAAGAACATTTTTGCAGTAACTTAGAAATCTTTTCTATAGAGCTACTATCTTTTTCAGCTGTTTCTAATAAAAGGAGTGTCCACCTTGCAAACAACAGCGGGTCCATCTTACTCTTCGTTTCGTTTAAGTAGTTACAAATTGTTCTCCATAATAACGGTGATATTTTAGAATAGTTTTTATAAATTAATTGAAATAATTCTTTCTGATGACTAAAAAGAAATTGTTCCACTAACCATTCTGCAAGTAATTCATCTACTTCATTATAGTTTAGCGTAAGCATAAACAAATTTTGTAATTTACCTTCTGCTTCTAACCATTCGACCCATTCATAATCATGAGCAAATTCCACAAAGTAACGTACTGTTTCAATTTTTTTAATCGATTGCTTTATGTATGATAATTGTTCCTGTTCTACTGACGGGGGAACCGTTACAATATCCCGAATACGCATTCTTTTCGTAATATAATTATCACCCATTAATTCAGCCCAGCGTTTTACTGCTTTTACGAGGGATTGATGATTATTCACCTTATTCGGATACACAATTGGTCTTATCCCTAAATGTTCCCAGTGGTACGTATTTTCTCCTTGTGCGACAAAAGCAAATCGTCTTGTACTTGGTGGTAAACCAGTTGCTAAATATTTCATTACTGGGTCATTATGACTATATCCAATGAATAAAACGGTGTAATTTGAGAATAGATCAACTAAAAATCTTCTCGCCCACCCTTCCGTTAAGTAAGCCCTTCCAAAATCACCATCTGTTAAAATTAAAGCCTCTTTCTCCTGTTCTACATTACCATGTATATAAGCAAGACCTTTAAAAGCTCTCCCAGTCGGTAAAGCTGGAGCGTAATAAACATTGATATCTCTATTTATTTCTTTAATTGCTGTTGTAAAATGTTGATCAAAATTTGTTGTTACAATGCGGATATCTGTATCTAAAGGAAATAGCCTTGGAATTGCATAATGCAATGGATTCGGTTTTGATTTCTCTATATGAACAAGATCTCTTGCGACTTGATGTACATCTTTTGTTTTCGCAATTTTACCAAGATAATAATCATGTGGTTCTGTTATTTCACGTTTTTCGACATATAACGTTTTTGCAATTTCATCAACTAAATCATCAAAATTCGGTAAGTTTGATTTCCCTTTCATAGAAACTCCCGCTCCAACAAATAATACTAACTTTCCTTGCTCAAGGTGATCAATTAACTCATCTGGAATTTCTACTTCTGAAGTAATCCACATCCTGGATTCCCCCTTACCTAAAAATGTCATACACTCTCATTTTACTATAACATTTTTTCATTGTTTTTATAATATTTAGACTAAATTCCGAACATGAAAAAGTTTTATGTAAATAAATCCGTTACAATGTATGAACTCCAGAATTTATTGAAAAACTATGTATAAATCGGAGGTGTAAATTTTGAATGATTTCACAGTAGTGCTTATCAAGTTTATATCGTGCATTATCGCATTTAGCATTGGGCTTGCTTTATTTTTCCCTGCAACGTTTGTTCAAATTATTTCATTCAGTCTCTTTGTTACAATCGTATCCTACATGTTCGTTGATAAAATCATTTTAAATCGAATTGGCAATACTGGTGCCATTATGTCGGATTTCTTATTAACATATTTAAGCGTATGGATTTTCGGTAATATTTTATTAGACAACTATATGCAAATTGCATGGGGCAGTATCCTTTCTGCCATCGTCTTCACTTTATCTGAAGTAATCGTTCATCGCTTCTCTAACTCTCATACAAGGCACAACAATGATAACATTCGTATTAATCGCCGCTTTGCATATGGTACAGAGTTTGCTGAAGAACAAAATATATTGGATAAAGATAAAAAAAAGTAACGTTTTAATGCAGGAGCGCCCTTTTTAATTATGTGGTGCTCCTTTTTTGTATTTTTTCATTATGGTACGTGAAATTATATAAGTGATTATTTCAAAATACCGACCTACTAACAATATTTGACGCTATTTTTTCTAATGAAAACTGCCTCTTATTTAGAGGCAGCCACTTTTAAGTCTTTTACTTCAACAACATCCGCAAACGCTCCCAATACTGCGTTATGATGTTTCACAATATCTTCAGCACGTAACACTTCTGTATTAAATGTACTATGTGCATCACTCACTAACGTTACTTTATATCCTTCACTACATGCTCTGCGCGTTGTCGTATCTACACAATACTCTGTTTGCATTCCCGAAAGAATAACGTGTTCAATTCCTTTCTCTTGTAACACTTCGCTTAAGTTTGTATTATGGAATGAATCTGGAGTCGTCTTTTCAACTATATTATCTCCTTCTTGCGGAGCGATGGCCGCATGGATTCGCCATCCATCCGTACCTTTTTCTAACGGATGGTCTTTAGGACCGTTATGTTGGATATAAATAACTGGAATATCATTTGAACGACATTCCCTAATAAGCTCTTGCAGTGTTTGTAAAAACTTTCCCCCATTATGTACTGGCATTCCAGCTGTATACATACCCGCTTGCACATCAATTACGATTAATGCTTTTTTCATTTCACACATCCCCCTTTGTTTGTATAAGCCATTATTATTGTTTATATTCCATCATCCAACAATCTTCTAATTTCCCCTCATGCAACTCATGTTCCTTTAAAATCTTTACTTTTTTAAATCCACTTTTTTCATAACACTTTATTGCCCGTTCATTATTTACTTTCGGATCCATTGCAATTGCTTCTGCTCCCATTTCACCCATAATATATGTAATTGCTGCCTGAACGAGTTTTGTTCCAATTCCCTTTCCCCAATAGGCTGGTTCACCGATAAATTGGTCCATACCCCATACATTTTGTGATTCTTTATAGCCATATAACGCTTTCCACTCTGAATCCACTGGATACATTTGTATGTAACCAATCGGAATGGTATCAAATTCTATTAAACATCTTTTTTCATTACTGTTTGGACTATGTATAAAATAATCAAGCACCTTTTCTACAGATTGCGGATTATCTCGTCCTTCGTAATACCGCAGGACTTCTGGGTCCGTTAACCATTTAGAAATGATAGATGCATCATCTTCCATTACGTATCTAATCAATAAACCTTCTTTTTGAAAAAGCATATTATACCTCTATTATTCCTTTATATTTTTTCTTGCTGTTACATCTTTCATTGCACCTACTAATGCATATGGTAGTAATGTAATCGCAAAAAATGCTGTAAATACGTTAAATTGCGGGATTGTATAGAGTGTGAACCATTCAGTGAAAAATTGAGAATTTAATATTCTATTAAAAAACTCTCCGCCTGGCCTAAAGTTTGGTACCCACCCAGTTATTTCACACAAAATAAACAGTAACTGAACAATAAAAAATGCCCCTAGATAACGAAACCAAGTCCGTTTCCATATAGGTTGTGCATTTTTTAATATATCCCCCATCTTACCCCCTCCTTAAATATCCATCATATTGATTATACACTTTCCTCACTTTATTTGTTAAAATTTTCTATATAATTAATGCTGTTTGGGGGGAATACATTATGTCTAATCCTATATTTACATCCACTTTAATCATTCTTAGAGGAAACTCCGCAAGTGGTAAAACAACGATTGCAAAACAACTACAAGAACATTTCGGACAAGGGACACTTTTAGTATCACAGGATATTGTACGTAGAGATATGCTTAGAGTACACGACACAATGGGTAATTTATCACATGATTTACTATTTGAAATTACGAAGTACGGAAAAGGAAAATGTGAATTTGTTATTTTAGAAGGTATATTGAACAGTCATAGGTATGGTGAGATGTTAAAAGAATTAATTCGTTATTTTGATGAAAATGCATTTGCATATTACTTTGATTTATCATTAGAGGAAACTATTAGACGACATAACACAAGGGACAAACGACACGAATTTGGTGAAGATTCCCTACAAAAATGGTATAATCCGCACGATACTATTAAGGTTGCCAGAGAAACTATTTTTACAGATAACTTTACGCAAAAAGATATATTTGATGCAGTTCTTAATGATGTTGCAATCAAAAAACAAGCCTAACATAATATGTTAGGCTTGTTATGTATTTTGTATTTCAGTTTTTATAATTGAACAATCTATACATAAATAATAGTATATATTCATTTCCCCAAACTGGAAATTAACTACTGAAATAAGTCCACGTTCCTCAATATCTTGAGCAATTGTAGCAACATATTTCATCTCTTTCGCACAAGTTGGACACGCCAAATCCTTTGGAAGATCATCATATAACGGTACCCCTAATAATCTACATACATATTCAGAACCGAACAAGTCAAAAGCTTCCCAGTAACTATCTTCATCTGTAGGTATATCTTCATTTTTCATATTTATAAGCTTTACCGTTGTTTTTGGTAATAAAACTGGTAACTTATATTCCTCTTCCATTATCCATTCTTCTGTATTTTGCTGCTGTATGATTTGAACAGTTTTCCCTCCATCACTTAACTGAAAATATTGCGGTTCCCACACCATCGCGCAGTTCAAGCATGAAACGAATGGTAAAATATTTAGTTCATTACTTTTAAGTTCAGCAAGTCTCCCATCTTTTAAATCAAAACAGAGAATTAATTTTTATGTTTTGTTACAGGTTTAGTAATAAGCCATTTAAAAATCCTATTATCCTTCTACTAAAAAAATAAAAGCCAGCCTCAATAAAGAGAACTGACTTCTATTTGGATAATTATTGTTACTATAAAATTTTCACTTTAACAGTTTGTCTTCCCCAATTCATAGCTTTACTTTTTGAACCCATTAAAACATCAATACGATTACCTTTAATTGCACTTCCAGTATCACCAGCGATAGCTTCTCCATAACCTTCTACCCATACTTTAGATCCTAATGGGATTACTTTCGGGTCAACTGCGATAATTCTCATATTCGGATTTGCCGTTAAATCATGCCCCATCGCAGTTAAAACGCGTCCACCATATGTACCATTTTCACTTGGATCAGCAGTATACGCTGTCGCTACTACCGTTAATTCACGTTTAGCAGACTGTATGTTGTTTTTAGATGCTTCTTTCGCTCTCTCTTCTTCTTTAGTTTTTGCTATTTCTCTTGCCTTCTCTTCTTCTTTAGCTTTTGCTATTTCTCTTGCTTTTTCTTCTTCTTTAGCTTTTGCTATTTCTCTTGCCTTCTCTTCTTCTTTAGCTTTTGCTATTTCTCTTGCCTTCTCTTCTTCTTTAGCTTTTGCTATTTCTCTTGCTTTTTCTTCTTCTTTAGCTTTTGCTATTTCTCTTGCTTTTTCTTCTTCTTTAGCTTTTACTATTTCTTGCGCTTTCGGTTCTTCTTTGACTTTTGCCTCTTCTTTAGGCTTTACTATTTCTTGCGCTTTCGGTTCTTCTTTGACTTTTGCCTCTTCTTTAGGCTTTACTATTTCTTGCGCTTTTACTTCTTCTTTGACTTTTGCTTCTTCTTTAGGCTTTACTATTTCTTGCACTTTCGGTTCTTCTTTAACTTTTACTTCTTCTTTGACTTTTACCTCTTCTTTAGGCTTTACTATTTCTTGCGCTTTCTCTTCTTTTTTAACTTTTACTTCTTCTTTGACTTTTACCTCTTCTTTAGGCTTTACTATTTCTTGTGCTTTCGTTGTTTCTTTCGCTTTTGCTACTTTCTGCGTCTTTACTTCTTTCTTTTCTTTAACTGATTTTTGTACTTTCGCTACTTGCTTCGTTTTCTCTTCAGTTTTCTTTTCAGTTGGTGCTGTACTTGATAGGAAAGAAACGTTTGCATAAGCAGTTTTTCCTTTATACTCAAATTGCAGCCATCCGTCTTTTACTTGATGCGTTGATTCAATTACATCATCTTTTTTTAGTCTGCCAAGAATTTCTGAATCCGTGTTTGCTTCAGTGCGTACATTTAACAAATTCGCCGTTACATGATATACATCTTTTGTAAACTCCGAACTTACAAACACTTCTTTACCATTCAACTCAATTTTTGACCAGCCATCTTCGGTATTTATGACTTTTAACTCTTGCCCATTCTTTACTTTTTCGACAACTTTTGATTCTGTAGTCGGTTTTTCACGTACGTTAAGTACATCTGCTGTTACAATTGTTTCTGCGGTAGCAGTTGTGGTAAACGCCCCCAATCCAAAAACAGTTGCTGTTGCTGCGCCAATTACTTTTTTCATATTAACCTCCATTAAATTTTTTGAATTTTATCAAATGCCTCCGTAAAATTGTATAATTTTACATAATATCAAAACATTTGCAACAGTATATTAATATTGTTTAATATACTGTTATTAAAACTCCTTACTCCAATACTATCAAATTCTCATTTCTAATTCTATATATTATAAATCTCCTTATCTTTTATAAAAGCTCCATACCCTTCTTCACACTAAATAGTTGTGGCAATTCCCGCCAAAAATAAACTTACGATTGCTAAAATTTGAGTAGCAACAATAGCCCCTCTTAAATGAAACTTATAATCTTTATATCCTTTCATACCTTCCGTACTAGGAATCACAACAAACCTTGGAGTAATCCAGCAAAAAATTAGCAAATCAATTATAAGTAAATCTACTAAATTGAAAATCATTAAAATACCAAAAGTGTGTAAATAGGCATCCATATACATTAACTTTTCATGCTTATGTAGTATATATGTAGAAACGAAAGGACTACCGAAAAGAATAGTATTATATACAATATTAAAATAAATGCTTTGCTTTTTTTCATGAATCGATTTTGGAAAAACTACTTTTTGAATATCTTTCGGATAATCAGTTAACGATAGTCGAGGATTATAATATAAGGACCCTAAAATCATTACAGATAGTACAATAGACATGATGACACCAACGTACATCATTTGCTCAAATTGATTCATATGCTGTATTCACCCCATGCCCATCAACTTAAGGATAGAAACTCTACGGTTTTCCATTAATTGAAATGAACAAACTTTTAAACAGTATAATCCTCTTAAAAATGAGCATACGAAATAAACCCT
>NZ_JBPWAP010000076.1:0-18438 GCF_051776705.1 Bacillus cereus group sp. BceL291
TATTGATAAAGCATCCCAAAAAGCAGATCAAAATAAATTTAAATTCTTAAAACCTAACCTGAATGCAGCGAAAGATAGTTGGAAAACATTAAGAGCAGATGCGTTTACATTAAAAGAAGGAATAAAAACATTAAAAATGGAAGCTTTTTCTTCAAAAAAATAGGTATATATAGATTTCTTTGCGAAGTCAGCTAAAATAATGGGGTATTATTGGAAAAATGAGAAATAATTACTTGTATTAATAAATTATAATGACAGAGGTATAATAAATATTAAATGCACCCCAATTGTTAAAAACAGTCTAACAATTGGGGTTATAGTTTCTTTATAATTAAATTTACTCTAGAAGAAAAACAAATGCTGTAATACATTATCAAAGATGGAAGTGAGAATATAAAAGATAGTATTAATAGTGATAGGTAAGGTTTTGACGTTATCCCCCCCTTATCCCCCACTTTACACCGTACGTGAGGGAGAGTAAGTAGCCAGCGAGTTACTAAAAAAGTTTAGCATTTTTCTAACTACCTCTCCTAGAACAGGGCATGACAGTTTCCGTGGCACCTAGATAATAGTTCTGCTGAATATCGAATCAGCGCCTAACATTTTCAGTTAGGAACGTGTCACACAATTATAGGATTGAAAATAAGCCGTTCCAAACGAAACGGCAGTTATTTTTAATATTTCTTCATCTGGGCTTATTAGAAAATACGCACTCAACAACAACCAAAAGGAGTAGAGGCCCTTAAGTCGAAGAAAAAGGGGGAATTATTCATAAAGACCAAGAGTCTTAATATACAAGTTGTATTTTCAAACTACATTCAAAAAGAATGGGCTTTTTCAAGTGTCTGTAGAAAAGAACCCTTTATGACGATGCATTTGTGGAATCCTTTTACAAAATCATAAAAAGAGAGCTTATTCAAGGTGCTAAAGTAAATAATACAATTGTACATAAGTAGTCTTAGGCAATTAGATTAATTTTCTTTTTGGACTCATATACCAATATTAAGTTTAATTAACATAGTCAAATGCTGAGTTATATACAAAAAAATTATTTGTCATAATTTTTTTATATAAATGTAAGGATTAAAATGTACATTTTCACTTGTTTAAGCGTGTACAAATTTAATCATTTTCTTTACTAAAATGATCTTTAATTCGATACGATTACCCTACCATGCTAACAACCGTGGCATGATGTAAGAAACGGTTGTTAGCATGGTAGGATCTTGAAAAATTTCGTCTCATGATTTGAAATTTACTTTCGTGGTTAAGATGGTACTACGCTTTTCATACCGCATATCAATGAATTGAAAAATAATTTTGCATCCTCCGGATCAATTGGTAAATATCTGATTTCAGCAATGATAAGTAATTTGTACTTTATATATTGTTTCAATTGGGATTCTAAACGACGCTCTAGTTTCGCACGCTTCAAATTTTTAAGCAAATCATGATATTTAATAAAATTTAGGTGTTGCAGAACTCATAAATATCCAAAAATGAATGCATAAAAAAATCCGTTTTCCTGGAAGAATGATAGTAACCCAAACTATCACTGGAAAGGATGTATTTACTAGTATGATAACCAATTTTGATCAAAAAAATCCATTTTACAAATTTTATTTGCGTATGTAGAAAGTTTAATCATTGGAGAAGTTCCGCCTATTACAGGTCGTCCACTCATTTATAGAAAAACTTTACGTAAATTAACCTGTCTTTTGCATCAATATCCTTTATTTCTTGTATTTTGTGACTTTCCTTTTGTTCCTCGTATCTCTACTTTTTCACGTGTAGGTAACTTGGTTTCAAAACGAAGGTATTCCATTGATTCATAAACAAACTCTTCAAGAGGTGAATTTAGGTTTGATTCCCTGTGTTTTAATCGATAGTATGGCCTTACGGAGGAGTTTATACGATTCTCAAACAAAGAATAGTCTACTCGTTATGGTTGGTATAAGAAATATAAAGCTCATGTCTGTTCTACACCAGATGTCGTATGCATTTACAACAGCGAACGTAAAATGGTTCCTGCATTGCTTTAAGGTATGCAAAACCAAAATGCGTTGTTTCCGTTGCAGATGCTGCTTATGATAGTCAGCACGTTTATGAAATTGCACGAACATATAATATCTTTGTCATGAATCCAATTAAGTCACGGATTGGTGAATAAATTAAGAGTACACATCATTGTGTAATGTCGCATTCTATACAAACCATTTTTGGTAAGCAGCTGATGAAAGAGCGTGGCATATCGATGGCTCATATAACCATTATGCGTAGGTTCATCAATATGGGTCGGAATGATGAAAGAGTATGGAGTCACTTTAAGACAACAAATGACTCCCGGAGAGTCGATGAAACATATATCAAAATGGATGTATCTATTCGTGCAGTGGATTCTGAATACAACACAATTGATTTGTATTTCAGTGAAACAAGAGATACAAAGAATGCAAAGCGTTTCTTCAAGAAAGCTTTTTGGCCTTTTCATGTTTCTAAGCCTCGCATCATTACGGTGGATAAGAATCCGGCTTATCCTATAGCAATTGAACAGTAGAAAAAGAGAAAAACATGCCTGTCGGTATGTAATTTAGACAACAGAAGTACTGGAATAATGTAGTGGAGCAAGATCATCGTTTTATCAAGAAGCGAGTTCGTTCTATGTTAGGATTGAAGTTACTTCGTACAGCTACTTTAATTTTAAGTGGCATCGAAGCTATGCACATGATCAAAAAACAAATTGATTTACGAGATCATTATGTCCAAAACTTTTGAAAAGAAGTTACTAATAGTATGTAGTTTCTTGTTGCCCCTTATATATATCATTTAATTGTTTCAAAAGGTTTTTCAAATATATATTAGACTCGATTGTACAAATTTTGTTTTAAATATAACTGTTTCAAATTTATATATATTGTTGGTAATTTAAAGATTGATAAATAATATTTATCTTTATTTTAGATAGACTTAAATTCGAGTAAACGAAAATATATTAAATGAAGAATATATAACTCATCTTTTTTTTGTTTATTTTAAGAGTTAGATATAAATAATTCTTTGAATTTCACGCCGGAAAAATTTTCAATTAATTAGTCATACTCTAATGGGATTTTTATTACAGCTTTAGGACTGACTACATCTCCTATCATGAGGATTAGTAGATGTGTATGCATCTGGAACTTGAAAATTATAAAAATATAGGTATGGATATGCTGGTATTAGAGGTGTATGGGAAAGAGATTCACTTAGTTTTATATTACTTTGGCTAACCTTTGTATAAAGAGTATATAGATGTGGTATTAAATCGTTGGTACTTCTAAACAGCTACATACTTAGATTGAAGAGGTTTTAGTCTACACATATAAAACGACTAAACCCCGGCTAGGTATTTAAGGTTTTGTTACATAAAATTCATATCTCCTGGAAGAGCTTGTAAAAAATTTAGAGTTAATAAGTTTTGAATTTCTTGAGAGAATAGTTCTAATTATTATATACAAAAAATGGTGATATAAAGACATCATTTCCTATAATTTTGGAGAAAGAACTTATGATTTTTTTAACTGGATATTGATGTGATCATCCTCATTAGGAATTATAGTTTTAATATAAGTAATTATTGTAATTAGTTTTTATATTTGTATAATCTTAATATAAAGAAATAAAAATTTTTATATAGTGTGAGGGGAAGAGTATGAAATGCAGATAAAAGCAGTTACTATAGAAGAAATCTATCAGGAGATATTGGATGGAAAAAGAAGTAGATTCCCATCCAATACTTGGAGGTGGGATGAGAATAATGAAATGGCTAAAAGAGTAACAAGATATTTATTAACCGAAATTTTAAATTGGAACGAAGAAGAGATAAAGCAAAATTGGAATGTCTCTTTAATTGCAAAATATCGATTACGTGGAGTATTGCAGCATAGATATGAAAATAGTCCGTATGCAATGATTAATGATTTATACCCTAATCAATTTAAGGAATGGGAATTCAAAATGACTCCATTAAATTTTTGGACGAAAAATAAGGCTTTACAATTATTAAAATGGACAATTGAAGAAAAAGAAAAATTATTACCAAAAAAAATTTTACGAATTTATGGGCAAAAGTGGTTGAAGGAACAAAAACTAAGTACGCCATTAAGGGTATTTTGGGATGGGAGTCCATATGCGATGATTAATGATTTATATCCGAATGTATTTAAGGAATGGCAATTTACTAAATCCCCTAATAAATTTTGGACGAAAGAAAAAGCATTACAAGCATTAAAATGGACAATTGAAGAAAAAGAAAAATTAGATCTGGAAGAATTGAGAAATATTTACGGGGGAAAATGGCTAATTCAATCTGGATTGAAAGGCGCTTGTCAATTATGTTGGGAGGATAGCCCGTATGCAATGATTAATGATTTATATCCCAATCAATTTAAGGAATGGGAATTTAAGATGACTCCTAATGGTTTTTGGACAAAGGAAAAAGCACTAGATGCATTACGGTGGACAATTGAAGAAAGAGAAAAGTTAACAGATGAACAATTACTACAAAAATATACAATTAGATGGATAAAAAGTCATAGGTTATGGACACCATTAATGAAATATTGGAATGGAAGTCCATACGCAATGATTAATGATTTATATCCAAATAAATATTTGAAGAATTCATTCAGAGGCTATGTAAATAAGTCTTAAGTAATTCGTTTATACATTTAAAAATCAAAAAAGGTTTCAGATTGTTTGGAAATACGTTATCAACTATAGACAGTATAAAGATAAAATTTTAGATATCTTTAATTACTTAGCTCGGTTTTGTTGGTAGAATTCTTTTGCTCACGTCTCGTAGCTGGATACAGAATAAAATTTAGCTTATTAAATTGGATGAGTTAAATTTCGAGAATTTTCCCGCTGAATTGTAAAACTTTGTTAAGGACATAACAAAAAGCTGTTATATCTGAGTTCACAGTATTTTTAGCGATGAAATTTCCATTGATTAATTTATAAGATAGCCCATATTTTATTGGACCTATGGCCTATTTTTATGATTTAGCCGTACGTTTACACGCGTCTTAAGTAAAGAACTACTTCAAGACTTATTACCATCTATCTTATAAATACGATGGTATCATAAATGTAAAGCGCTTACAACAAGGGAATAAAAAGAATTTATGAAAATTCTTTTTTTGATTTATGTCATTTTATAAAAATGTATCAAAATATCAAGAAAATAATTCATTTCCATTACTTTATTTATTGTATTTACTTTTGATTGTATATTTTTAATGTCTTTTATACGATTCAAGTTATACATACTAATTCAATAGACACAAATATTCTATTGAATTAGTAATTGTATTCATATTTGTCAAAAACAATTGTGAAATATGTAACTAATATTTTACAATTGTGGTACCAGGAGTCTAGATATAGCAATGTTAAAGAATAGTTTAAGATTTATGCACCATGAATGTAAAAATACTACATTGTTATATTAAATTTAATAATTACTTGATTTTTATTATTCTTACACATAACATTTAAGTAAATACTTAAATGTTATTGGGGGGAGGATTTTTATTGAATGATCTTTTTAAAGCTTTAGCAGATCCAACAAGAAGGAAAATATTAGATTTGTTAAAGGAGAGAGATCTTACTGCCGGAGAAATAGCTTCTCATTTCAATATGTCAAAGCCCAGTATTTCTCAACATCTTAACATTCTGAAACAATCAAATTTAGTTAAAAATCGAAAAGAAGGGAAGTATGTCTATTACACATTAAATACAACCGTTGTTCAGGATATTTTGAATTGGCTTATAAGTATTAAAATCGGGGAGGAAAATAAATAATGAGGAAAAAAACATGTTCATATCTTATTATTATGATTAGTTTAGTGGTAAGTTTCATATCTTATTTTAAATTAGGGGATGAGAAGATATGGATTCTAAGCATTATGCCCACGATAATGCTTATTTCAAATGTAATATTTAATATATTAGTGAAAAATACATTATTAACTGAGGGAAACCTAGAAAATCAACTTGATTTAAGAATCATTTCTAATGCAATGTTAATGTTGTTATGTATTATTCATTTAGTAATTGTAAGTACTGAGTTTGGATATACTATTACTTTTGAATTAGTAGTGGGTATAGCAACTGGTATATTCATTATGGTTTTATCTAACTTTATGCAGCGAGTAGAACAAAATTATATATACGGAATAAGAACCCCTTGGACATTAAAGAATAAGGAAGTATGGAGATTAACTAATCGATTCTCTGCAAAAATCTTTTTTATTACAGGTTTAATGATAATACTATTATCAATTTTAACCCCGAAATTTGTAATTTTAAGTATGATTAGTCTTGTGGCAATTGCTGCTTTAATATCTGTGTTTTCTTCATATATATTTTTTAGGAAAATTGAGAATAAAAATATACAAAGTTGATTACAAGTAAAATAATATAAAGAACTCAAAAGATGATCTATAATAATAGGTCATCTTTTTTTGTGAAATGAAAGGGCTATTAATTTTACAATTAATAGCGTAGAAAACTATAATTTGGATTTTATGAAAAAATGTATTAATTTTTAAAAAAATGTGAATTAAATCACCATACTTCCAAGGAAATTATATCCAATAGTGTAATTTATTTTAGATGCAGTTTGTTTAGTGTGGGGAAATTAGGCTTAGTAATTGTAAAACATAATATTTTATAAAATTAATATACTATTTGTGATAAATTTGTGAAATTTTGTGTCTAAAGATATCATTCAGTGTGTAGCAAATAATCTGTATATAAAAATTAAAAGAGTTACAATGTTGTATCAATTAATTAATTAGCTACTTAATTAATTGTTCTTATTATAGTTATTAAATTTGGAGGGGTATATGAAACGGTTATACGGTTCTACGCTTGTTTTAACAGGAATTTTTATTTTTATTTTATTTCTGATGGGATCTCAAAATAGCTTACCTAAAAATCCTATAAGTAATTTAAAGAGTTTTACTGTAATGAAAATTTTCCCACAAGGATGGGGGTTTTTTAGTAAGCCACCTCGTGATGATTATACATTTATTTTAGATGAGAATGGAGAATCTGCTGTGGGTTGGCCAAATAACACTATCAAAAATGCATTTGGTATAAATCGTGGTGGTAGATCACAGGGGATTGAAATGGGATTACTAGTGGCACAAGTACAAAAAGAAAAATTCAATAAATGTGACGAAGATATTGATATATGTGTTAAAAAAACACATGAAAGAGTGAAGGTCAAAAATCCAACACCTAAACCAATTTTATGTGGGGATTATACACTAGTAACAAGAAAAGTAGTACCTTGGGCCTGGGCAGGAATTACATCGCCTTCAGAAATGTCTTCGGAATTTGTAAAGGTGGAATCAATATGTTCAAAAAAATAAATAGTTTTGCTTATAATTGGGCGATTTCTAATAATCCTTGGACTAGTGTTTATGGAGTAGCCAGGTCGTTAATAGCCTTATCTACCTTAGTTACTTTAATTTTTAATGATGTTTCTACATTATTCAGGCCTGTTGCGGGGGTAGAAGAATTTCCAGCATGCTCAATTTATTCAATTAGTATATTTTGCCTAGCTTCTGGTTCATATTTAGGGCTATTTAAGTGGTTAGCAGTTTTGATTTTACTATTAGTTGCTTCTGGATGGAGACCAAGGTACACAGGTGTTTTACATTGGTGGGTTGCGTCTTCAATTCAAAATACAGCTATAACTCTTGATGGCGGTGAACAAGTCGCAACTGTGCTGACTTTGTTACTAATCCCAGTCACATTATTAGATAAGAGAAAATGGCATTGGGAGACTGGTTTAAAAGAAACAACATCCAATTCTCAATTGCATTTTAGAATAATATCTTTAGTCTTTTTAGTTGCTGTAAAGATACAAATGTCTTTCATCTACTTCCAAGCAGCAATTATTAGATTGAAGAATCCTGAATGGCTAGATGGAACAGCAGTATATTACTATTTTAGTGATCCTATGCTGGGGTTGAATAGCACCTTAGCGAATCTTATAAATCCATTACTGGCATCACCTTTTGTTTTTTTCATAACTTGGGGTACTACAATTATAGAACTGTTTTTAGCAGCTTCTCTAATTGGTTCAAATAAATATTGGAAAATATATCTTTACTCAGGTGTGTTATTACATGCTGGTATTGCTATAGTTTTAGGATTACATAGCTTTTCGATAATTATGTGTGCAGGTTTAATTTTGTCCTATTATCCATTAAATAGAGAATTTAAATTTATATCAAAGTTAAATTCTCTTAAGACTAAAAGTGAAAAGGACATTTTAGATAAGAAAAAATTTGTATCTTAATAGTGGTTATCACCGACTTATTCTATAAAAAGGGAGAAATAAAATGAAGAAAATTGTAGCATCATTGATGAGTTTTGCTCTTTTAATGGGCGTAATGTTTCAAGGAAGTATGCAGGCTAAAGCCGCTGTAACAGAGGCAAGTGTAAAAGTTTTTTCTGGTGAAGAATTATTTAAAGGATTATTCTTTGGACAAGGAAAAGTGGCAGAAAAATTACCTAATTTCTATTCTAAGGAGTTAAGAAAAGCTACAAATACTCCTGAGATGGAAAAACAAGCTAATGATTTAGTGGGAAAAGTTAAAGAAAAAGATGCTTCTTATCTAGCAGAGTTAGAAGCTGCGGTTTATTCTAATAATCCTCAAAAAATTGAAAAAGCCTTAAATAAAGGTGGAGAAATTTTAACAGATATTACTAAAGATATGGGCGTTTCATCGGCTAGCCTAGAAGTGGCTGAAGATGGGACTGGAACTGGGCGTTGTGCAGTTCTTGGATTAGTTGCAATTTATTACGCTGCAGTAGTGGCTCAAGTAGCTGCAGGTGCAGTATATGTTGCTGGCGCTGCAGTGTATTTAGCTACAGCAGCTGTTAATACATGGGGTAAATCTATGAATGGTGATAACCTATCTAATGATTTATTGGTACACGATATCGTTGTAAATCTTTAATTTCTAATTTTTGGCAAACAATACAAATGAGTTTAAGTCGGTTGAGATAATAAATGAAACAGTTGTTAACATATGTTTAGTTGACAACTGTTTTTATAGTTTTGAATAGGTGAAGTATCGGATAATAAATCTGTATTGATGTCAATTTTATAATTTTACTGTCGTATTGGATACAGAAAGGAGACCTATATGGGAAATATTATATTATTTGATGGAGAGTGTAATTTTTGTAACCAAAGCGTACAATTTATTATTAAAAGAGACACTATTGGTAACTTTCAATACGCCTCACTTAGAGGGGATGTCGGAAGAGAATTACTAGAACGATATAATATAGATGTAAACATAGAAAGTATAGTCTTAATTAAACATAGTAAATATTATATTAAATCAGATGCTGTAATAAATATTTGTAAAGAGTTGGATTATCCTTGGAAGCTAGCAGTTTTTCTATTATTAATTCCAAAGTTTATTCGTAATTTTTTATATGATAAATTCTCCAAAAATCGATATAAGTTATTTGGAAAACGAAATACTTGTCAACTACCTCCGCCAGAAATAAGGAGAAGATTTTTAGATTAATATATATAAGAATAATTAAATGAAAAATGGGAGAACATATTTTATTTAATGTGGCTGACATTGCACATTTTACACTTCCCCCTAAAGGGGCAAGCTGACTAACATCATTGGGATTCTTGCTAACAAAGGCGAATTCCATTTCTGGTATCGCTGACGTGCAAGTTGGTGGTGTGACATCGCCACTCTCATGACAAACCGATCGATTTGTGTTTAGATGTTTAAGCGTCAGCTCCTTGATGAAACATATTATTTTACAATATCATAAATTTGGAAAACGAAATCCATATGATATCTTGTTTTTAAGGAAAAGAAAATCCTTTTAAATTAAATCCAATATATTATCCAATTTTTCGTTCTTTTTTATGTTTAAATCCTCAAATAAAACACCATTTTTTATTACTAAATTTATTTTTGATAAATTTTTGATGTTCTTTATAGGATCATCAGGTAATACTAATAAATTGGCTTTTTTTCCTACATCTATCGTACCTACTTTTTCACTAATACCTAAAATTTCTGAATTACTCTTTGTAACCAAATGAAGTGCTTTCTTTTCATTGATGCCACCAAAACGAATCATATGATCCAATTCTCGCCATAGATCATAGTGTGATACATAAGCCATTGCCGCATCATTTCCTACACCTACACTAATGTCATTATCAATTGCTTGTTGAAAACTAATCATCATATTTGTATACACGATTTTTGCGTTTTCAAAAAGTACATCATTGATATTTGTTATGTTCCTGTCTAGTAATGTATAGGGGTATGCAGCTTGAAATGTTGGAATCAGTGACGTATATCCTCGTAAGGCATTTGGATTTTGCTTATAAAGAGAAATGATTTCTTCATCCATCGTAGCGCCGTGTTCAATTGTATCTACACCACCTTTTAAAGCAATCCTAACTCCTTCGGTACTTTCTACGTGTGCGGCTACCATCATGCCAATTTTATGAGCTTCTTTACAAATAGCGTATACTTCTTCTTCGGTTAACTGAATTCTTCCTGCTTCACCAATTGTCTTTGCATCTGTGACGCCACCTGTTACACAAATTTTGATCAAATCTACACCTTGGCGTACATTTTTTCGTACATTTTTCACACCCTCCCAAGGACCGTCTGTTTCTAGGGCCAAATATGGTGCCCCATGCCCACCTGTGGCACTAATAAAGAAACCGGAAACTATTAGGTCTGGACCAATCAATTTTTCATTTTGTATATCATCACGCAATTTCACATCTTGATAGAAAAATTCGCCAACAGAGCGAAGTGTAGTTATACCAGATTGAAATGAGACTAGAGCATTTTTTTCATTCTATTGTAAATAAATTTCTTTCCTAATTTTGTATCTAATAACTTAATTCCAAAATTTAATACTTCTTCACTAAAAGATAGTCCTGTAGGGCTTCCATCAGAAAATAAATGTGCATGTGCATTTATGAGTCCGGGCATAACAAACTGATTTTTTATATCAATTTGTTCATATTCCTTAGGAATAATTATATTTTGACGGTTTTCAATTTTTTCTATAATACCAAGATTATTAACTAGAATAACCATATCTTTTTCAATTTCTCGATTCATGTCGCCGTTTATAATAGTGCAATTAAGTAATGCCGTTTTCTTTTTCATATAATTATCATCCTCAATTTAAAAGTAAATTAATAATTTATTTAAATAAAAAACTATATTATTTTTCGCTTACTACATCTTCTCCTAATCATCCCTGAACTATACTCAATGTTTTATCGTTTTCCGACAGAAGACTCCTTCCTCAAAAGTGTTAAGGTGTGAAACACCAATTTTAGGTGGGAGATGAATGTCGGTTGGTATAAGCCAACATGTTTGCTACCATAGACTTGTACAGATTGCTCTTTGAAAACTGAAGATATGAGGTTGGTTGTAGAAAAACGTTGCAACCGTAAAATCTTCAACGTTCTTTCGCCCCACGTTTACTGAAGTTGCGAAAACCAAGCTAAAGTAGGAAGCGTGGTGAGTCAACGTATAAGATACTTATGTTTTCACCGTAGGGACTACGGGCATAGCCTGCTAAGATAACCGGTGGATACATCGGTGTTCGCAGGAATCTCCCACTTCAAAAAGTCTGTAAGAATATTAAGTGGTGAGTAGTTCAAAGTGGTTTTTATATAAACACAAACAATGGTTAGTATATTAAAGAGAAGAATGTAGGTCGGTACTAATAAATGTTGAAAGTGATTGTACAGAATTTTTGAAAGTGATTATACGCATTTCTTTTATTTTCTAATTTATCCTTTTCTAAATAGCCCTAATACCTCTGTTGATTCTGTAATATTTACAAAAGCATGTGGATCGACTTCAGAAATTATAGTTTTTATTCTAGCTAGCTCTACTCGTGAGATTACAGTCATTAATATATATTTTTTTTCATTTGAGTATGCCCCTTTCTCACTTAATAAAGTTACCCCATGTGCAAAGTTAGAAAGAAAGTTTTCTTTCATTTTTTCTACATGAGTTGTTACAATCATTAGAGTAATTTTTTGGTGTTTTGTGTGAATCATATCTATGACTTTCCCTGTAATAAAAATAGATACTAAACTGTATAAGGCAATATCCCAATTGAAGAAAAATCCAGAGATAATAACGACAATAGTATTAAGTACGATTAGGAATTTTCCAAGCTGAATATCTTTTTTTCGTGAAAGCAATATACCGATAATATCAAATCCACCTGTTGACCCATTGCAATTGAATACAAGTCCAATACCTATACCAGCAATAACGCCACCAAACAATGAAGAAAGGAGTACGTCGTTTGTCACTACATGTATTGGAATAGCATATAATGCTGTCGAAAATGTGATAACTGATAAAATTGTATACCCTATGAATTTTTTTCAAGTCTAATATAACCTAATATTATGATAAATAAATTTAAAAGGAAATTAACTGATCCAGTATTAAAGGGTGTTAAAATTCCAATAATGATTGCAATTCCACTAATACCACTGCTTAAAACTTTGTGGGGGATTAGGAAGAGATTAAATGAAAGTGCTGCAATGAAAGAACCAAAATTTTCACTTATCTCAAAACTTTAGAGGTAATTAAAATAAAAAGCATTTGATTAGGTTCAAAAACTAATAATAGGTTATCTGCTTATTGGAAGTAATTTATGCTATCACCCATTCTAATAGTAATGTTTTTACCTTGACTTAATATTAAACAAAATTAATAATTAATAGAAATACCTAAAAAGTGTCTTATTAATACCTTTTAGGTATAAGTACTAGGGAGGAGGAATGATAAATGGAATTAAGACACATTCGATATTTTCTGGTTCTTGCAGAGGAACTGAACTTTAGTCGAGCTGCGGAAAAATTACATATTGCCCAACCACCTCTTAGTAAGCAAATTAAAGAATTAGAAGAGGAAATTGGTGCTAAATTATTTAATAGGACAAAACGGCATGTGGAGTTAACTAATGCTGGGCAGGTATTTCTGGATAAAGCTTATCAAATCCTTGATCAAGTTGAACAAGCATGCATCAGCACAAGATTAACTTCTACCGGGACTGAAGGTGAACTTGTAATAGGATTCAGTGGATCAGTACAAGATCTTATCCAAACTATTCAAAGATACCGGGAAAGATATCCTAAAGTTGGAATCGTATTACAACAACTTAGTACACCTATTCAAGTTAAAAATTTAATTGAAAAAAAATTTGATATAGGAATTTTAGCTGCACCAATAAGTAGTAGTAAAATACATGTAAGGCCAGTCAAAAAGGTGTCATTTAAGGCTATTATTCCTGAAAAACATCCTCTTGCGCTCAAACAATCAATTTATATTCATGATTTGCAAAATGAACCTTTTATTATGGCAACTAGATCAGCGGCGCCATTTTATTATGATACGTTTATGAACCTGTTTCAAAATGTTGGTTTCGCACCGAAAATAACCGTCCAGGCAAATGATCTACAAACGGTTTCAGCATTAGTCGCAAATGGGATGGGGGTAGCATTATTACCTTCATCAATTAATCCATTAAATGGATTAATACAACGGAAAGTTGAGGATATAAATACTGAAATTGAGGCGTCACTTGCTTGGCGAAAAGACAATAAATCGGAAATATTAGAAAAATTTTTGGGGTTATATTTTGAATTTAATAATAATGGTGATGAGTTTATAAAATAGGTGATTTTTAGATATAATTAAGTTTGTTTTTGGTCTAAGTTTAAGCTTTACAGACTTTATCATTTTAGCCAAGAAGACTCCTTCCTCAAGGAACGCGAAGTGAGTAGGTGGGAGATGAATTGGCTTTGAACAAGGGATGGCAAGGAGCCATCTTAATTGTTCGACATACATAAATTGTTACTTCACTATCCATCGAATGTACGTTTGGTGTATAATAGTCATATACCGAAATGGAGGTGAATTAAATGATAATTAATAAAGCCTATAAGTTTCGTATCTATCCAAATCAAGCACAAGCAATTCTAATTAACAAAACGATAGGTTGTTCTCGTTTTGTATTCAATCATTTCCTATCCCTATGGGATCACGCATTTAAAGAGACAGGAAAAGGTTTGACATATGGTACATGCTCTGCCAAGCTTCCTGCCATGAAGAAAGAGTTTGTTTGGCTAAAAGAAGTGGACAGTATTGCGATTCAGTCGTCTGTTCGCAACCTTGCGGATGCGTATACACGCTTTTTCAAAAAACAAACAGCGCCCCGCGCTTTAGATATAAGAAGAATAACGTACAATCGTATACCACAAAACAAACAAATGAAAACATTGCCGTTGTAGGAAACAAAATAAAATTGCCAAAACTAGGTCTTGTTCGATTTGCCAAAAGTCGTGAAATAACGGGACGTATTGTAAATGCTACAGTTAGACGGAATCCTTCTGGCAGATACTTTGTATCATTGTTAGTCGAAACAGAAGTACAAGAACTTCCGAAAACAAGTTCTTACATTGGAATGGATGTAGGACTAAAAAATTTCGCCATTATGTCAGATGGAACAACTTATAAAAACCCAGAATTTTTTCGAGTATTAGAAGAGAAATTGGCGAAAGCACAGCGTGTCCTTTCTAGAAGAATGAAAGGATCTTCTCGTTGGAATAAACAACGAGTAAAGGTAGCTAGAATTCATGAATACATATCAAACTCTAGAAAAGATTACTTGGACAAAATTTCAACTGAAATCATCAAAAACCACGATGTTATCGGTATAGAGGATTTGCAAGTATCGAATATGTTAAAGAATCATAAGTTAGCAAAAGCAATTAGTGAAGTATCCTGGTCACAGTTTCGAACCATGTTAGAATACAAAGCAAAATGGTACGGAAAACAAGTCATTGTCGTATCGAAAACATTTGCTTCCAGCCAACTATGTTCTTGTTGTGGATATCAAAATAAAGACGTTAAGAATCTAAACCTACGTACATGGGTTTGCCCTTCATGTCAAACACATCATGATAGGGATATTAACGCAAGTATCAATCTAAAGCATGAAGCGATAAGGCTTCTAACCGCAAGGACTGCGGAGATAGCCTAATCAATTAGAGTTCGATAGAACCCTTTACTTAGGAATCCCCCACTTCTAAACGAAGTGAAAGTGGGGATAGTTCAACTTAAAGAGGTAGTTTGAAATCAAGCTACGGTTTTCAAGGATGTGGAGAAGGTATTTTCCACATCCTTATTTTTTTGGAATAATTTGTTTTTGTGTGTTAAAGAGAGGAACAGGAGAGATTTCTTATGGAAATTTATATGAAAAATATAGGGGAATTGTGTATTAGTTTTGTACAATAAAAACCGCACCAAATTTGATTGAAGAGGGGGATGTCCGTATTATTGTGGAAATAATGGGCGTCAGTCTACTCATCTTATTATTTTGTTTAACAGTTGCATTCAAAAGCTATGCAATTAATTATATTCTCGCTCTGTTTAAAAAAGTAAAGGTGTAATCAGTCCAATCTTTTGAATGAATTTGTGCAAAGAGAAATGGTCGTAGTAAAAGGGATATAACGAAAAGTATCAACTTGCTAAAAATGGACATGTAATTGAAAAAGTTAATTGCATTATTTTATGAATATATAATTATTATAATAATTCGTTATATTGTAACATTTAACAGTTAACCAGGTGAAAAAACATGGTAAAATTTAACTGTAAGAAAATCTAAATTATAAATGGGGGAAGCGTTATGAAAGTTATTAAATCGAAATCATTAGTAAAACAATGTACAAGTATTGCTTTGGCAGGTGTAATTGGGGTTAGTGGTTTAGGTGCTTTCGGATCAAGTGTAAGTGCGGCTGAGAATATAAGTCATGTGAAGGAAAAACAAGTAACTCAAAATTATGACATATCAATATTGCAGTTACAAGACGCTATACAGCAAAAAAATGACCCTTTTATTAATCAAGTCAAAGTTTTTATTAATAAGCATTTTCAGGAATCAGAATTTTTGTGGGGGAAAGTTAGTAATCCATTAAAAAAAGATATAGTAGATATACTTACAGGAGATAAAAAAGATTACTCTACAAAAATTAACAAAGCCCTAATAAATCACTTTAGAGAAGTACCATCATTACTAAAACAAGCAACTCCAAAATTTAAAAGAGAAATATTACAGTTACTTAATTATTTACCGAGATAAACGAAAAAAAGTTCTACTCAATAGGAGTAGAACTTTTTTTCGTTTATCTTCAGGCTGTGGAGAAAGTCTTCTCCACAGCCTGTTTTTGTGTCTGAACCTCTTTTTATGATGGGTGCTTTAAAAAATCATCGTGATGAACGTGTGTCTGTTTCTGTAGAAGAGTTGGTTCCACAAGATCATTTCCTTCGTGCGATTGAAGCGACAATTAGTTTTGATTTTATTGAAGAGAAGTTACGCCCTTATTACTGTGAAAACAATGGATGTCCGTCAATCCATCCTATCGTTTTATTTAAAATGATGTTTATTGGATATTCTTACGGTATTCGTTCGGAGCGTCAATTGGAAAAAGAGATTAAAACGAATATCGCCTACCGTTTGTTTTTAGGGTTTTCTCTATAAGATACTATTCCAGATCATTCTACAATCAGTTGGAATCGTCGTACTCGCTTTATTCATACAAATATTTTCGAAGAAATTTTTGATGAGATTGTGAGGCAAGCGACAGAGTACCGGATGGTGGGAGGACGTGCGCTGATGACAGATTCTACGCACATTAAGGCCAATGCTAATAAAAATAAGTTTGTATATAAATATAAAAAAGAAAAGGGAAATTTTTACATAGGTGAACTAGAAGCTGCGGTAATTGAAGATCGTGAGGTACACGAAAAAAAGAATTAAAACCCAGAAAGGAAAGTGATACTCCCACTAAAAAAACTCGTATAAGTACTACGGATCCAGATAGTGGATTTTTAATGAGAGATGGAAAACCGAACGGTTTTCATTTCTTTAGACCATCGTACGACTGATGCGAAGTACAATATTATTACAGATACTTATGTAACGGCTGGAAATATGGCAGATTCCGAGCCATATTTAGCGCGCCTACAAGCTCAAATTGATAAATTCGGATTTAAAATGGAAGCAGTAGCTCTTGATGCAGGCTATTTTACAGGGTATATCTGTAAGAAATTATCGGAGAGAAATATATTTATGGTGATGGGGTATCACCGATTTGGAAAACGAAATAAGGAAGTACCAAAAAGCCAATTTAAATATGTAGAAGAAATGAATGCATTCGCTTGTCCGATGGGGTGTATTTTAGAGTATGCGACAACGGATCGTGAAGGATATCGTCACTATAAATCCAACCCAGAAGACTGCGCTGTTTGTCCGCTACGTGAGGTATGTTTTTCAAAGAAACAAAAACAAAAAGTTATCACTCATCATATATGGTAGAAATATAAGGATATCGTTAGAAAAAACAAACTAACAGTTACAGGGAAAAAGTTGTACAAAGTACGCTGTTCAACTATAGAGCGAAGCTTTGCGGACGCCAAAGAACTACATGGCTATCGATATGCTCGATTTAGGGGCTGAAGTCTGTCCAAATGCAGGATTATCTCACCGCAACTTGTCAAAACATGAAAAAAATAGCCCTCCATCTGACCAAAAATGGTCTGGTGGAGGGCTATTTTTTTGAAACTCTATTATTTTATGTTGTTTTTTCGTTTATCTTAATACACAGAAGAATCTATATTAACCAACATAGAACTAATAACAGATAAGAGATGAATATATTTGAATTTTATTAATTAAATCCAGAAAAAAATATCAGAATAGAAAATGCTTTAAGGCCTATTTGCAGTTGAATATTTATGGTATGAATATTGCCGTATTTCTTAGTATGCTAAAAATACAAGCCTGTCAATCACTTTGTTATGACTGTAAAGTAAAAGAAGGATATTGAACTATTTTATTATTTATAAGGTATTATATATACTTTGAGATTCAGAAGGTTTGAATAAGTTACGCTTTATATGCCGATATTTTGGTTCAACTAGAGTATCAAATGTGGAATATTTCTTTGCTATATAAAACCTTTACTTCTTAATCTTATATAAGCACAAAGTAAAACATAAGGGGATTTTTGAAAAAAGAGTATTATGGTCTAGTATAAAACTTGTATTTTAGAACTTTAAATATATTAAGATAATTCAAAGGGAAAAATAAAATCCAATAATTATTAAGATGGTAGTTTCTTTGGATTCGTTTCTTAAAATATCTATTTTTGATTTTCCTTTGTAAATGTCAAGATAAACATGTACATTTTCGCTTGTTTAAGCATGTACAAAATCAATCATTTTCTTTGCTAAAATGATCTTTAATTCGATAGGATTGTCCTACAATACT
>NZ_JBPWAP010000077.1:0-18088 GCF_051776705.1 Bacillus cereus group sp. BceL291
GAATTGAAAGATTCATAAAAAATGTCATCCTTTCTAGCTAGCTTTTTAGAAAGAATAACGTTTTTTGACACTTGGGGGTAGTGCAAATTCTTAAGTTGATGGGCATGGGGTACCATCAGAAATTAAAAACAACGAAAACCGTGTGGCAATGACACCAGCAGGTGTTGTACATTTAATTCGTAACAATCACGAAGTATTCATTCAAAAGGGTGCAGGTTTAGGGTCTGGTTTCACAGACGCTCAGTATGTTGAAGCGGGAGCAAAAATTGTTGATACAGCTGAAGAAGCTTGGAACATGGAAATGGTTATGAAAGTTAAGGAACCAATTGAAAGCGAATACAAACACTTCAGTGAAGGCTTAATCTTATTCACATACTTACACTTAGCTCCAGAGCCAGAATTAACAAAAGCTTTAATCGAGAAAAAAGTTGTTTCTATCGCATATGAAACAGTACAATTAGAAAACCGTTCATTACCATTACTTGCACCTATGAGTGAAGTAGCTGGTCGTATGGCTGCACAAATTGGTGCACAATTCCTTGAGAAAAACAAAGGCGGTAAAGGTATCTTACTTGCAGGTGTTCCAGGGGTTAAACGTGGTAAAGTAACAATCATCGGTGGTGGACAAGCTGGTACAAATGCTGCTAAAATTGCAGTTGGACTAGGTGCGGATGTAACAATCATCGACTTAAGTGCAGAACGTCTTCGTCAATTAGATGACATTTTCGGAAACCAAGTAAAAACTTTAATGTCTAATCCTTACAATATTGCAGAAGCTGTTAAAGAGTCTGATCTTGTAATCGGTGCAGTATTAATCCCAGGTGCAAAAGCTCCAAAACTTGTAACAGAAGAAATGATTAAATCAATGGAACCAGGTTCTGTTGTTGTAGATATCGCGATTGACCAAGGTGGTATTTTCGAAACAACTGATCGTATTACAACTCATGATAACCCAACTTATGAAAAACACGGCGTTGTTCATTATGCAGTTGCAAACATGCCAGGTGCGGTTCCACGTACATCAACTCTTGCATTAACAAACGTAACAGTACCATATGCAGTACAAATTGCTAACAAAGGCTACAAAGAAGCTTGCCTAGGTAACACTGCATTACTAAAAGGTATTAACACATTAGATGGCTATGTAACATTCGAAGCAGTTGCAGAAGCTCACGGTGTAGAGTACAAAGGTGCTAAAGAATTATTAGAAGCAGAAACAGTATCTTGCTAATAGAAGCATTATACAAAACAAAATCGAACAATATATAAAACAACATGATAAGAGCTAAGAGTGAAGATCTCTTAGCTCTTCTTGGCAAAAGGGGGCATACATCGTGGCCAACCTATTTAAAAAGAAATCCGTTACGCAATTGTTAGGGGAAAGTAAAAGTAAAACTTTGACGAAAACGCTAGGGGCATTTGACCTAACAATGCTAGGGATTGGTGCGATAATTGGTACAGGAGTTCTAGTATTAACTGGATTAGTAGCAGCAAGAGATGCTGGTCCAGCAGTTATTTTTTCATTCATGATTGCAGCCATCGTTTGTGGATTTGCAGCATTATGTTACGCAGAGGTTGCTTCTACACTTCCTGTTTCAGGTAGTGTGTACACATACTCATATGCAACAATTGGTGAGTTTGTAGCTCATTTAATGGGATGGACATTACTATCCGTATATGTTGTAACGACTGCCGCAGTAGCTGGCGGATGGACTGGTTACTTCCATAACTTAGTGAGTGGATTAGGGCTTGAAATTCCAAAAGCACTGCTAACGATTCCGTCTCAAGGTGGTATAGTGAATTTACCAGCAGTTATCGTTACATTAGTTATAACTTGGTTATTATCAAGAGGTACGAAAGAAAGTAAACGAGTGAATAACATAATGGTATTAATTAAAATTGGTATCGTTGTTTTATTCATTGCAGTTGGTGTATTCTACGTGAAACCAGAAAACTGGATACCATTTGCACCGTATGGTTTAAGTGGAGTTTTCGCGGGGGGAGCAGCAGTATTCTTTGCTTTCTTAGGATTTGATGCATTAGCAACTTCTGCTGAAGAAGTAAAAAATCCGCAACGTGATCTACCGATTGGTATTATCGCTTCGTTAGTCATTTGTACAATCATTTATGTTGTAGTTTGTCTCGTTATGACGGGTATGGTTTCATATAAAGAGCTAGATGTACCGGAAGCGATGGCGTATGTGTTAGAAGTTGTAGGACAAGATAAAGTAGCTGGTATAATCGCAATTGGAGCTGTAATTGGTATTATGGCAGTAATTTTTGCTTACATTTATGCAACGACACGTGTATTCTTCGCTATGAGCCGTGACGGTTTATTGCCAGAATCTTTCGCGAAAATTAATAAAAAGACAGAAGCACCAACATTTACAGTTTGGTTAACAGGAATTGGTAGTGCTTTAATTGCTGGATTTATCGATTTGAAAGAATTGTCGAATTTAGCGAATATTGGAGCGTTGTTAACATTTGCGATGGTTGGTGTGTCAGTTATTATTCTTCGTAAAACACATCCAAAATTACAACGTGGATTTATGGTACCACTTGTACCGATCTTGCCGATTATTTCAATTGCATGTTGTCTATTCTTAATGGTAAACCTACCATTAAAAACATGGATGTACTTCGGTGCTTGGTTAGCAATCGGAGTAGTTGTATACTTTGTTTATTCGAAAAAACATAGTCATTTAAAAGACGATGGAAGTTCGCAGGATAATTTAGAACAAGCTAATTAAAGGGATATAAACACAGTAAGCCTTGTGCGTCTAGGGAGCGCGCAAGGCTTTTTCTTTTGTTGAAATAAAGGGAATGTATATTATTTTGTCGAATTTTTCTGTCGGAATATGAAAAAAGGGTGGGAGCGAAATGGAAGAAGCAAAAGTTGTTGTTGGCGCAGAGGGTTATAATAATAACCCTGGTTGGTTACATACGAATGAAGAAGAATTAAATTTATTACGGAGAGAAACTTGGCTTGATAAATTTCAACCTAATTCTTTATCAGTAATTTTGGCAGAACATGTATGGGAGCATTTATCATATGAAGAAGGAATTGAAGCTGCAAAAATTTGTTATGAGTTTTTAATGGAGAATGGATATATTCGTTGTGCAGTACCAGATGCATTTTTTCCAGATGAAGAATATCAGCAAGGGGTACAAGTAGGTGGACCTGGTCCATTAGATCATCCTGCAGCAAGTCATAAAATTGTTCATAGCTATAAAACAATCACGTCCATGTTTGAATCAGCAGGTTTTCAAGTAAGGCTCTTAGAATACTGTGATGAGAATGGTAAGTTTCACTATAATGATTGGAATGAGAAAGATGGATTTATTTATCGTTCGAAACGTTTTGACCATAGAAATCGGGATAATCATTTAGGATTTGTTTCTTTAATTGTGGATGCGGTGAAAAATGAAAAGTAAGTAAAAAGGGGTGTGCGAATTGTGCATCCTTTTTTGTATGAGAATATAGAGAGTGCGGAAAATATGTATACGACTTATTAAAATGTGAACGGAATGTTCATAAAAAAAATTCAGATTTCATTGACACATATGAGTGGGCGCTCATATAATAAGAGTATAAGATATATGAATGATTGTTCATATGTTCAATTAAAGAGGTGAGCTATAATGGCTGGAAATAAAGTAGAAACACCACAAGAGACATGTTCTCAAACGATAATTCATGAAGAAGTTGTAGAGCAAGTAAAACAAACAATTCCAACTGATGAAAGTTTAAGTAAAGTAGCAGAACTATTTAAAGTATTAGGTGACCGTACACGTACGAGAATATTACATGCGCTATTTGAAGCTGAAATGTGCGTTTGTGATTTAGCTTATTTATTAGGAATGACACAATCATCTATTTCGCATCAGCTTCGTGTGTTAAAGCAAGCGAAACTTGTGAAGAATCGTAAAGAAGGAAAGGTTGTTTATTATTCGTTAGCTGACCAGCACGTAATTCATATCTTCGAGCAAGCGTTTGAACACGTAAACGAAGAAGAATAAAAAGAACGCGAGGAGGGAGAACGATGGCTGAAGCATTAGTGAAAAAGAAACTGATGTTAGAAGGTTTAGATTGTGCGAACTGTGCAATGAAAATTGAAAAAGGTGTTGGGAATATAGAAGGAGTAAATTCTTGCTCTGTAAACTTCGCAACAAAGACAATGATCTTAGAAACAGCACAAAATAAAGAAAACGAAGTTGTTACGGAAGCAAAACAACTCGTTACAAAATTAGAACCGCATATTAAAGTTCAAGAAGAACAAAAAAATAAAATTGCTAAAGAAGTATTTATATTAGAAGGTTTAGATTGCGCGAACTGTGCAATGAAAATTGAAAATAAAGTGAAGGAAATGCCAGCTGTCTCAGAAGCAACTGTTGATTTCGTATCGAAGAAATTACGAGTAGAAGTTGCGAATAAAAGAGAACTAGAAGCGACTGTAGCAAATATAACAAATGTCGTTCAAAAGTTAGAACCAGATGTGAAAGTTGTTCGTGAAGAGAAGAACGGTCATGACCACGGACATAGTCACGATCATGGTGAAGCAAATGTGAAAAAGATGGTAGGGAGATTAGTGGTCGGCGGAATTTTGACAGCAATTGCTGCATTAGCGGGCTTACCACAAATGGTAACAATTCCGTTATTCGTCCTTGCTTATTTATTAATAGGTGGAGATATCGTTTGGAGAGCGATAAGAAACATAACTCGTGGCCAAGTATTTGATGAAAACTTCTTAATGGCAATTGCAACTGTAGGAGCTTTTGCAATTCAACAATATTCTGAAGCTGTAGCAGTAATGCTATTTTATCAAGTAGGAGAACTATTCCAAAGTATTGCGGTAAACCGCTCCCGAAAATCAATTACTTCATTAATGGATATTCGTCCTGATTATGCGAATGTAAAGGTTGGAAATGAAACGAAACAAGTATCACCAGAAGATGTACAAATTGGCGATTATATTATCGTTAAGCCAGGTGAGAAGGTGCCGTTAGACGGAAAAGTAATTGAAGGAACATCAATGGTAGATACTTCAGCATTAACAGGTGAATCTGTACCACGTGAAGTTGAAGTTGGAAATGATGTATTAAGTGGCTTTGTGAACCAAAACGGTGTGTTGACAATTGAAGTTACAAAAGAATTCGGTGAATCCACTGTATCGAAAATTTTAGATTTAGTTCAAAATGCAAGCAGTAAAAAAGCACCAACGGAAAACTTTATTACGAAGTTTGCACGTTACTACACTCCAGTTGTAGTTATTACAGCGGCGATCATGGCGTTTATTCCACCACTTATTTTAGAAGGAGCTACATTCTCTGAGTGGATTTATAGAGCTTTAGTGTTCTTAGTAATCTCTTGTCCATGTGCGTTAGTTGTATCCATTCCTCTTGGATTCTTTGGAGGTATTGGTGGTGCATCTAAAAGTGGTGTGTTAGTAAAAGGTAGTAACTATTTAGAAGCTTTAAATGATGTAAAATATATTGTTTTTGACAAAACAGGAACATTAACAAAAGGTGTTTTCAAAGTTACAAAAATGGAACCGAGCGAAGGTACTACAAGTGAAGAGTTATTAGAGTATGCGGCATTTGCTGAAGTATATTCTAACCATCCAATTGCCCAATCTATTCGAAAGGCATATGGAAAATCAATTGATGAAAAAATAATCGATGATTATAACGAAATTTCTGGTCACGGTACAGTCGTAAAAGTACAAGGAAAAGAAATTTTTGCAGGTAATGCAAAATTAATGAGAAAAGAAAATATTGAATTTAAGCAACCAGAAACAGTAGGTACATTAGTTCACGTTGCTGTAGATGGAAGATATGCAGGTTATATTGTTATCTCTGATGAGGTAAAAGAGGATTCGAAACAAGCGATTCAAAAGTTAAAAGAACTAGGTATTAAAAAGACAGTAATGTTAACTGGTGATGCAAAACCAGTTGGTGAAGCTGTCGGTAAAGAATTAGGCTTAGATGAAGTTCATGCGGAATTACTACCGCAACAAAAAGTAGAAGAGATTGAAAAAATTGATGCAGCGAAGCACGGAAAAGAAAAAATTGCCTTCGTTGGTGACGGTATTAACGATACACCAGTATTAGCCCGTGCAGACGTTGGTATTGCGATGGGTGGTTTAGGATCAGATGCAGCAATTGAAGCGGCAGACATCGTTATTATGACTGATGAGCCTTCAAAAATTGCGACAGCTGTAAAAATTGCAAAACGTACAAGAAGTATAGTGTGGCAAAATATCATCTTTGCTCTAGGTGTAAAAGGGATCGTTTTATTACTTGGTGCTTTTGGTATTGCAACAATGTGGGAAGCTGTTTTCTCAGATGTTGGTGTGACACTACTTGCAGTGTTAAATGCAATGCGTGTATTAAGAGTGAAAGATTTATAAAAAAGAGGACGCGACCCGCGTCCTCTTTTTTATTGGTGATTTTGTTGAAATTGACTCAATAAAATAATACCAAATATTATTTTACTTTTAAATAGCGTTATATTAAAATTTACAAATAAAATACATTCGTCTTATTCTTTTAATATATTTTTTACAAATATCCATATAGTATTGAAAAAACAGAGAAGGGGAAACTTCTCTGTTTACTTTTGTATGTTTTTTTCGACTTGTTCTCGAACTGTTTGAATGTAATTCATTTTATGATCCCAGCACTCTTGGCTTAAATCGACAGGGTATTCTTCAGGATTTAAAGTTCGCATATATTCTTCCCAAAATAGAGAGAGACTCTGTTCATTATATTTTTGAATATCTAATATACTTGGTAGTTCATATGTTCTTTCACCGTTAACGAAAATATCTTTATGCAGTTCACGGGCTTCAAAGTTTGTTACGAATTTACTTATATATGTGTGAACTGGATGGAACATTTTTAAGCGCTCTTCTTTTCCAGGTTCTTCAGAATCTAATGCAATATAATCGCCTTCTGCATGATCATTTACCCGATTGATAATACGATAAATTCGTTTCAGTCCTGGAGTGGTAATTTTTTCAGGGTTAGATGAAATTTTAATCGTATCATTTAATTTTCCGTCAGTATCTTCAATCGCAACTAGTTTGTAAACAGCCCCCAATGCAGGTTGCTCAAAGGACGTAATTAATTTTGTCCCAACGCCCCATACGTCAATTTTTGCTCCTTGAGATTTAAGGTGCATAATTGTGTATTCATCTAAATCGCTAGAAGCGATAATTTTTGTATTTGTAAACCCTGCTTCATCTAATAGTTTTCGTGCCTTTTTCGATAAATAAGCCATATCACCACTATCAAGACGTATGCCATAGAAATCAATACGATCCCCAAATTCTTTTGCAACACGAATTGCATTTGGAACACCAGATTTCAATGTGTCATATGTATCAACGAGAAAGACGCACTTTTTATGAGTTTCAGCGTATTTTTTAAACGCGACGTATTCATCGCGATATGCTTGAACGAAAGAGTGAGCGTGTGTGCCAGCTACAGGGATCCCAAAGCGTTTCCCAGCACGAACGTTGCTTGTAGAGGAGAAACCACCAATAAAGGCAGCACGCGTCCCCCAAAGGGCAGCATCGAACTCATGGGCACGTCTTGTGCCGAACTCTAAAAGCTCATCATTACTTGCAGCATGTTTCATACGTGCTGCTTTTGTTGCAATTAATGTTTGGTAATTCACAATATTTAAGAGGGCAGTCTCAATAATTTGTGCTTCACCAAGTGGTGCATCAACACGTAATAAAGGCTCGTTATTAAATACAACTTCACCTTCTTGCATACTACGAATCGTCCCAGTGAATTTCATATTTTGTAAATAATGAAGGAATTCTTCTTCAAATTGTAATTCTGCTAAATAAGCGATATCGCTTTCAGTAAAACTGAAATTTTCAATGTACTCTACAATTTTCTCAAGGCCAGCAAAAACAGCGTAACCGTTCTCAAATGGAAGCTTTCGAAAATATAAATCAAAAACAGAACGGCGATTATGAATACCATCTTTCCAATATGTATAAGCCATGTTGATTTGATATAGGTCTGTATGTAAGGCATAACTATCGTCTTTATAATGAGTCATCGCGAGAACACCTCCATAATTTGGTTATAGTATACCAATTTTTCACCATTGGTAGCAAAGAAGAGATATTGATGTGAAGTCAAGAGAGAAAAAAATGAAATTATGCATATTTTTTAGAAAATTTATATTTATCAATTTATATTTCTCCAAATTTTATGTATTATTAGAGTAATGGGGTAATGAGAATGGAGGAGGACAATGCAACAAACATTAGAAAAAATAGGCAAACAAGTCTTTTACAAACGGCTTCAGCAAAAAATGACACAAGAAGAATTATGTCAGGGCATTTGTTCTGTCTCATACTTAAGTAAGATCGAAAATGGAAAGATCGAAGCATCAGAAGAAATTCTACAATTGCTCTGCGCAAGATTAGAAATTGCTGTGACGGATTTGAGAGATGTAGAAGAAGATGTGAAGGGGAAGCTGGATGAATGGTTGAATGCACTAGTTCATTTGGACAAGCAACAAGTAGAACGTATATATGAAGAGTTGCAAGGTGAAATGAAGCATGTGTTGGATTTTGAAATTATAAATTATTATAAACTGCTGTATACGCGGTATTTAATTATGAAAAGGGATATTTCTGCACTCGAAGAAGAATTAGATAAGTTGAAGAAGGTATATAAAAAATATTCTCCATTTCAGAAGTTGTTATATATGTACAGTAGAGGATTATTGTGCTGTTTACAGTATAGATGGAAGGATGGGCTAGATTACTTATTAAAAACAGAAGTAATGGCCAAAGAACAGGGGTATCATGAAACAGGCTTGTATTATAATATAGCGCTTGCATATACTCATTTAGATATTCATCATCTTGCAATTCATTTTGTAAATATGGCATTAGAAGGATTTCGTAGTGAATATAAGTTTAGAAACATAATTAATTGCCAAATCCTTATTGCGGTAAGTTATACAGAAAAAGGTCAGTATGAAGAAGCTTTAAAAATGTATGAGAGTATATTGAGAGAGGCCACATCTTTTGCTGATAAGGATGTACTATTAGCTATTACTTTAAGTAATATGGGAAGTATCTATTATAAAAAAGGCAAATATCAGCAAGCGAAAAAATATTATTTAGATAGTCTACAACTTCAAAAACAAATAGATTTAAACTATTTAGATACAATATACGAAATGGCATTAGTATGCATTAAATTAGAAGAGTTGGAAGAGGCAAGGACATTAATTGATAAGGGAATTGATGCAGCAAAACAGGAAGAGAGATTTAATGCAAAATTATATTTGCTTTTAATGCTTAGATATAAATATTTTGAAGAAGCAAAAGATTATAAAGCATTTTTGGAAAATGAGGCTATCCCGTTGTATAAATCTGCAGGAAATAAAATAGAATTAAAGAAAGTATACGTTGAACTAGCAGAACATTTTTCCAGTTTATCGAGATTTGAAGAAAGTAATCGATACTATAGGTTAGTTATTGATTTAATGAATGATAATAAGGAGGAATAAAAATGAAAAAGATGGTATTTGGAGTATTGGCGTTTATAGTGACTCTTACAGTTGCTGGAGGAATACATCAATATAGCAGTAAACCTGATATTGTTGGTCAACAAGCTAAAACTGTTGAACAAGTTAATTTATAATCTCCCCCCTTTCCAACCGGAAAGGGGTTTTTCAATATTTGTTCCTCAAAATTCTACAAAACTTGAGAAAAAAATTATTTGAATTTTTAGTATATTAATAGTGGAAACATAATGCTAATATGAAACTACTCTTTTTCAAAAAATTTTTTATTAGGGGGAAGGTTATATGAAAAAGAAGAGTTTAGCATTAGTGTTAGCGACAGGAATGGCAGTTACAACGTTTGGAGGGACAGGCTCTGCGTTTGCGGATTCTAAAAATGTGCTCTCTACTAAGAAGTACAATGAGACGGTGCAGTCACCTGAGTTTATTTCTGGTGATCTAACTGAAGCAACTGGCAAGAAAGCAGAATCTGTTGTGTTTGATTACTTAAACGCAGCAAAAGGTGATTACAAGCTAGGGGAAAAGAGTGCGCAAGATTCTTTCAAAGTGAAACAAGTGAAGAAAGATGCTGTAACTGATTCAACAGTAGTACGTATGCAACAAGTTTACGAAGGAGTGCCTGTATAGGGTTCTACTCAAGTAGCTCACGTAAGTAAGGACGGTTCTTTAAAAGTATTGTCTGGAACAGTTGCACCTGATTTAGACAAAAAGGAAAAGTTGAAAAATAAAAATAAGATTGAAGGCGCAAAAGCAATTGAAATCGCGCAGCAAGATTTAGGGGTAACACCGAAATATGAAGTAGAACCAAAAGCGGACTTATATGTATATCAAAACGGTGAGGAAACAACATATGCATATGTTGTAAATCTGAACTTCTTAGATCCAAGCCCAGGAAACTACTACTATTTCATTGAGGCAGACAGCGGTAAAGTATTAAATAAGTTTAATACAATTGATCATGTGACGAATGATGATAAGTCACCAGTTAAGCAAGAGGCTCCTAAACAGGATGCGAAAGCTGTTGTAAAGCCTGTAACAGGAACGAATAAAGTAGGAACTGGTAAAGGTGTACTAGGAGATACGAAGTCGCTTAATACAACGTTATCTGGATCATCTTACTACTTACAAGATAATACACGCGGGGCAACGATTTTCACATATGATGCGAAAAACCGTTCAACATTACCAGGAACATTATGGGCAGATGCAGATAATGTTTTCAATGCAGCGTATGATGCAGCAGCGGTAGATGCTCATTACTATGCGGGTATCACGTATGATTACTATAAGAATACATTTAATCGTAATTCAATTAATGATGCAGGAGCGCCGTTAAAATCAACAGTTCATTACGGAAGTAATTATAACAATGCATTCTGGAACGGATCACAGATGGTATACGGAGATGGTGATGGTGTAACATTTACTTCATTATCTGGTGGAATTGATGTAATTGGTCACGAGTTAACGCATGCTGTTACGGAAAATAGTTCAAATCTAATTTATCAAAATGAATCTGGGGCTTTAAATGAAGCGATTTCTGATATCTTTGGTACTTTAGTAGAATTCTATGATAACCGTAACCCGGATTGGGAGATTGGTGAAGATATTTACACACCTGGTAAAGCAGGAGACGCGCTTCGCTCTATGAGTGATCCTACGAAGTATGGTGATCCAGACCATTATTCTAAGCGTTACACTGGTTCAAGTGATAACGGTGGTGTTCATACAAACAGCGGCATTATTAATAAACAAGCTTATTTATTAGCAAATGGTGGTACGCATTATGGTGTAACTGTAACTGGTATCGGTAAAGATAAATTAGGTGCGATTTACTACCGTGCAAATACACAGTATTTCACGCAATCTACTACATTTAGTCAAGCTCGTGCTGGTGCAGTACAAGCTGCTGCAGACTTATATGGTGCAAATTCTGCTGAAGTAGCAGCAGTTAAGCAATCATTTAGTGCTGTTGGTGTAAACTAAGGCTTTAAGGAAGAGCTAGTAATAAAATACTTCAAAAATAAAGAAGGAGCATAGGCTCCTTCTTTATTTTTTTCTCCATTTTTTCCACAAATAAAACAATCCAATAACGCCTGCGATTGTTACAACCCACTTCGCTTCATTTGTTCCGTTCATGACTTGGTATGCCGAATATACTTCAATCAATAAGGCCGGTATTTTACCTATTGTACTGGCAATACTGAAGGAGAGTAATGACATTTTCCCTAGAGCTGCAAATAAAGTAACGATACTTGATGGGATGAAAGGTATCAATCGAAACGATAGAACGAGTAGAAAGGCCTCTCTACCTTCTACATAAAGAAGACGCTCTACCTTTGGGTACTTATTGACTTTATCGTGAGTGAACTTTTGAAGGCCCATGCGATAAATATAAAACGAGATAATAGCCCCTAAGGCCTCACCTGCGATCGAAATGATTGTGCCATTGGTTACACCGAAGAGCTGTATGTTAATGGCGGTTAAAAAGATGCTAGGAATAACACCTAAAAGACTAATGATGATGTTAATTAAGATACTAAGTGGAATTGCGATTGAATAGTATTCTGTTAAGAAATTCTGAATCGTTTCAGCCATTGTTTAAAATCCTTTATCTTTTTTTGCATTACACCACATTTCGTTTGTATAGGCAAGGGTAAATTTACATAATGTAGAAAAACGTTGATAAGAATGGTTGTTTATACCTTATACAGGTATTATGTATATAAAAACAGGGGTATTTTAAATTGTTTTTAAAAACACTATAAAAACCTTTGTATAAAAGAGTTTTATAGTTATGTTATTGGCGATTTTATCTGGGAAATAATTATAAAATATAGGGGGTATATATTATAAAAGGCGAAAAATAGAGGGTTGATGAAATTGCGCGGTAAATATGGAAAAACAGATGAAAAAAATGAAAAATGATAGATTTTTTCGTTGTGAAATTGACTTTTAGTGAAGTTGCGATAATAATCATGGAAGAGGTGATATGATGAAACGAATAAGTAGTCTTTTCTTCAGTAGTTTATTGGTATTAATGCTGATCTTAAGTGGATGTGCAGGAAAAGAACAAAAATCAGAGAAACAGACAGGGAATCAAGCTACATCGGTAGAAAAAATTAGTGATAATATTTTAGATGAAATGGAAGGACCACCTAAAAATGGTCATACGATTGAAAGACATGTAGGCAAGTCAGAAGAGGATTTGAAGAATCGCTTGAAGACAGATAAAGTGTCAGCCGCAAGTACATACTATGATAAAGAAACAGCGACGAAAGCTGTAAAAGATAGCTTGAAGCAACATGACAAGGAAATTCAAGATTGGTTAAAAAATTCTAAAGAGGCTCGTCTCGTATTAAATACAACTCATTCATTCCCTGTTGGAAAAACGGTAATAAAGAAAAATATGAGTGTAAAAGACAAGTTAGTAAAAACTGTTACTGTTTTAGCAAGAGATAAGTCAGGGGAATTAGGGTTTAAGATTATTACTTCTTATCCATCTGATAAATAAGAAGGGGGAGTACATTATGTATACGACATTACAATACTTTCTTAAATCGTACTGTACGTTAAGTATTCATGAGGATGAAATAGTAAGCGTGATGGAAGAGTTTATTGAACAAGAAGACGAAGAAATTGTTTTGAAATTACGTGATGAATTAATAAATATGAAGAAAAAGAACGCGTGGGAAGAGGCGTGTGTATTAGCTGCGAAGCAAGGAAATCGTATGTGGTCTTTAGAAGAAACGAAAGACCATCTTGAAACTTTTTTACTATTACTGCAAAAGAAAAAGGCGTGATTTAATCACGCCTTTTTCTTTATACTATTCGGTTGATAGTATCTATTCCTTTGGAGCGCTTTTATATACGCTTTTTGAAATTTGTCCATTTGATATTACTTCCCCGTTTTGTGTTACTTTTTTATACGTAACCGCTGTGATTTTATCACTAGTTCTACTAATTACTTGAGAAGAAACTTCAACATTTTTACCAGTATTTGTACCGAAAATACGTGTAGTAATACTACCTCCATTTGAAAATGCTTGAATATAAATATGATTGCCTGTATTATTTTTAAATTTTAAATCTGGACCATAATCTGCTACTGCTGCATCTTGCCCAAGTGGTAAATAATTTACCGGCATAGAATGATTGCTTCGAGAAACAATGCCTAAATCTGCCCTTAAAGCTGCGCTGTATAATGTACTACTGACTTGGCAAACTCCTCCGCCTGCACTTTGTATTACTTTACCTTGTGAATATACTGCTGCAGATTTATAACCATGTGCACCATCAGTTACGCCAACGCGGCCGTTAAAACTAAATGTTTCATCAGGTGCGACAATAACTCCACTTAAAGTATTAGCTGACTTATTTACGTTAAATGATTGATTTCCGTTACGGCCAGCCATTGGAGTAGAATATTCAGCAATGACTTCTTTAATCCCCATTTTCTGTATGTCTTCTGTAGAACGTTCTGGTTTTATGAATGTAACTGGCAATGTAACATCTGATTTACCAGTAGTAATAGCTTCGTTTGTTAAACCGCTTAGTTTCCCTTTATCAATTTTTTCTCCGTTTTGGCTTTGACTAACATTTACTGTTGAGCCTTCAATACTTAATTCTGCGTTAACAGGATTTTTTAATGTTTCATTATATTTATCTTTTATAAAGGTTTCATAAGCTGTTGCATTTAATTGTGGTATTAATTTATAGTCACGTTTTAATTCACCGTTTTCAGCTTGCTTGCGCATTTTGTAACGATTCATTACGTTTCCTTCTTGTTCTTTGAAGATTTTGTCAATAATATCTTTCTCTTTATAATTTACCCCTAAATCTTTCCATGTGTAAGTTTGTTTATCGTTTTGGAATATGTAGGTAAGGGATTTTTGATCTAATTCAGTTACCCTTTGATTAATGATTGCTTGAATATCTTTCTTATTTTTTCCATCGAGAGAAATACCTTCAAATGTAGTATTTGGTAATGCAGTAGTATCTAATTGATTATTTAATTTGGATACATATTGATATCCCCCAACACCGCCTACACAAAGTAATATGCCCCCAGCAATTGCAGAACCAATCAGTATTTTACTTAGCTTCATTTATTTCCCCCCAGAAATTTATGTATAAATATATGTATTACATTTTTTGTATAAAAATGATGAAAATAACATTATGTACGTACTAGTATACTATTATTTTCACTGTGTGTGTAATGTTTTCATAAAAAATGTTACATAGCTGTAATAATTGTCACTTCTTGTCACAATGTGTATGAAAAATATGTTGAAAAATATAATAAAAAGGCTGTCTAGAATGATCTAGCAGCCTTTTTATTATAATTTTTTATGTTCATTTTTATTCGTAACACCGAGATGTTTTTGAAGGGTAGTTGAAATAGTATCGACGCTTTTTTCATTTGGCACGTAATAATAAATACCACCTATATATTTATCTGTACCTTCTACTTGCATTTTTTCCATCTTTAAATTTGAATCCATTGAATTTTTTGTAATTGTCATCATATCATCAAAAGTTAAATTGGTTTTTAAGTCTTTATCGACAGCGTCTAGTAGGCCACCGATTTTATTAATGGAATTAAGAGATAGTGCCTTTTCAGCAATGGCCTCTAATACAAGCTGTTGTCGTTGGCCACGCATATAATCACTATCGATGTGACGAGTTCTAGCTAGTGCCAGTGCCTCTTCTCCATTTAAATGTTGACGTCCTTTTTTTAGATGAATTGCATCTGCTTCATCTTTACTATTTTGCTCTGTGAATTCAACTGGAACGTCCACAGTAATGCCACCAAGAGAATCAACAATTTTAATAAAGGATTTAAAATTGAATTTTACATAATAATCAACTGGAACATCTAAAAAGTTCTCTACCGTATCAATTGTGCTGTCTACACCACCGAATACGTGCGCATGTGTGATTTTATCGTATTTATCACGTGATTTAATGTAGACGCGTGAGTCACGTGGAATGCTTACAAGTTTAACGGATTTATCGTTTTTATTAATTGTTGCAAGTAATAACGCATCTGTTCGAGTTGCTTTTCCATAATCTTTTTCCCTAATATCACTTTCATCAACACCCATAATTAGTACGGAAATGTTGTCGGTCATAGGTTTAACAGCTTTTTCACGTTTACTGGACTTTTCTCCTCGACCTAGTTCAGCATAAGCATTATTTAAGACGGACTTTGCTTTACTGTATATATGGAAGGAGTAGCCTCCTGCTCCAAGTGCTACAATTAGTAATGGAATAAGAAGGAACCAAAGTAGGCGTTTTTTCTTTGAGCGTCCTTTTTTGGCTCGCGTATTGTTGTTCGTGTCGGATTTCATCATTTTTTCTCCTTTAAAACTATCAAAGTGTATACATTTAGAAGTGTATTCAAACACATAAAAAATATTTTACGCTAAATAAAAGCGATTGTACATGTATAAAAAATAGATGTCTTGATTATTTATCCGGTATTAACGAGCAGTAAAACGCCCACCTCAAAGTCCAGTGAATACAATGAAGTAAGGTGGGAGATAACTGCCCGTAAATACCCGATTGATGAAGGCTAATAATCAGAGTGGGGATAGCCCCACTCTGATTAAAGTTTCACTTTATAAGACACCTATTCGTTATTGTATACAAAAGATAGGGATAAGAAAATGATAAAATTTTACCTAATTACAACATAATGCTTACGATAATTGCAGATAAAATACTAACGAGAGTAGCTCCATATAGTAATTTAAGGCCAAACCTCGCAACAACGTTTCCTTGTTCTTCGTTTAGTCCTTTTACCGCACCTGAAATAATACCAATGGAAGAAAAATTGGCAAAAGATACAAGGAAAACAGAAATAATACCAACTGTACGGGGAGAAAGGCCATTAGAAATTTTACTAAGGTCCATCATTGCGACAAATTCATTCGTTACAAGCTTCGTTGCCATAATGCTACCAGCTGCTACAATTTCAGAGCTTGGTACACCGATAAGGAATGCGATAGGTGCAAATACGTAGCCAATTAATTGTTGGAACGTAATACCGAATATAATGAGGAACAAGTCATTAATACAACTAATTAATGCGACAAATCCGATGAGCATAGCGCCGACAACAATGGCTACACGAAAACCATCAAGAATATATTCTCCAAGCATTTCAAAAAAGCTTTGTTTTTCACCTTTGATTTCTAAAATATCTTCGTCATCTTTAACGTCGTAAGGGTTAATGATGAGTACGATAATAAAACCGCTAAATAAATTGAGAACGAGTGCAGTTACTACATACTTAGGTTCAATCATTGTCATATAGGCACCTACGATAGACATAGATACGGTTGACATAGCGGAGGCACAAAGTGTATAAAGACGGTGTTTTGGAATTTGAGCTAATTGCTTTTTCACTGTAATAAAAACTTCTGATTGGCCGACAATGGCAGAAGCGATAGCGTTGTAAGATTCTAATTTCCCAAGACCATTTATTTTACTAAGAAAGTACCCGATCCAATGAATAAAAAATGGTAGTATTTTGAAATGTTGTAATATACCAATTAAAACAGAAATAAAGACGATTGGTAATAATACAGTAAGGAAAAATGGCATTTCACCTTTATTTGCAAGACCACCAAATACAAAATTTACTCCATCAGCAGCATACTCGAGTAGTTTGGTAAACAAACTGGAAATGATTCTAATAAGTATGAGGCCGATTTCTGTATTTAATAGTAAATAGGTTAAAATTAACTGTATAATAAGCATGATAAAAATTGGTTTAAATTTAATATGCTTCTTATTATTGCTAGCAATATAAGCGAGCAAGAAAACAACAATTAGTCCGACGAAAAAAGTAATGAATTTCATGGTAAACCCCCTAAAAGAGATATTCTGCTATATATGTTTTTCATTTCAAGGGAGAATATGCATCTTTGGTAAAGAAAGGAATAGATAGAGTATGAATATATGTAGAGTGCATCACGTTGCGATTATTTGTTCGAATTATGAGACGTCAAAGTATTTTTATACTAGAATATTAGGTTTTAAAGAAATGAATGAAGTATATAGAAAGGAACGAGATTCTTATAAATTAGATTTATGTGTAGGAGAAGAGTATCAAATCGAATTATTTTCATTTCCAAATCCGCCTGAGCGCAAAAGTTTTCCAGAAGCAGCCGGTCTTAGACATTTAGCATTTGCTGTTACAAATATAGAAGAAGCTGTGAAGCATTTAAATCAATGTGGTGTTGAGACGGAATCCATCCGTATTGATGAAATAACGGAGAAGAAATTCGTCTTTTTTCAAGACCCTGATGGTTTACCTTTAGAATTGTATGAGGTTTGAAAATTGGTGGATTTTATATAGAGTTGCTCTCCAATAATTGAAGAAACTAAAGTGAAACTTCTTTTTAAAAGACCAACTATGAAAAGTCAAGGGGACATTTTCAAAAAATATTGCTAGAGGATTTTGAAAATAAATCCACTGGATTCGATAGGAAGTGGCTAAACGTCTTCATAAAG
>NZ_JBPWAP010000078.1:0-17869 GCF_051776705.1 Bacillus cereus group sp. BceL291
CCATTCAGTCGTGATCTTAGTAGTTGACCAACTTATGACTTTATCACCATGCTGTTTTCCCCTTTAGGTTTCCCTTCTAGGTGAGGTGATTGGTAATAGGTCTTTCGTGAGTTAACCTAGATTAGTGCTATTTAATCAATTCTAAATCTACCCTTATGGGCGCACATACATCTCGATCAAATCGTCGAAGGTGACATCTTTTTGTGGATTATGCAGTTTTAATAAGTAGATATGTTGCTTAAGGTGGTTACGCTGCGCTTGTTCAAAGAATGCATTGTTAGATTCAGACAAACCTTGAATAACCATTGCGAAAACTTCTGCTACTTTATCAACCGGTCCACGCAGAATGTTTATATTTTTGGTATCAGGATTGGTTGGATCAATGTAGTAAACCGAGCTTGCAGGAATCTTATGTGCTTGAACTAATTTATATACCTTTTGACATAAATCATTACTGGGTTCAATAACAGTGACACCATTTAAAAATGTTCCTTTTACTTCTTCTGTATCATAATCGTTCTTTTTATACGCAGTTTCGAACTTATTTATGAAACGCACCATCCAGTGTAAATCTTGATTTATCATAGGAATAATTAAACTTGATGTTTTACCAGAACCAATTGGACCAATAATGATACCATTTAACGTTCTATCTTTCCCCTTAATCCGGACCATTTCTTTATGCTCAATATGCGGTCCAATTTCCACATCAGGGTATATCTGTTCTTCTTGGCTATTAAACCATTTTTGTAACTTGTGATTTTTATATTCGTATTTTTGTACCCACTTTAATATTTCTTCTCTGTAACGAACAATATGACCACTATACCAAAGTGTAAACAAGATCATAAAAACTGTAGGTAAAAAGACAAAAATCATAGTGAGTGTGTGAAAATTCCCTGTTAAAACATGACCTATGGCCTCATACTCCCCAAAATTAACATGCTTTGATTTATCTGTAAGATACGGAATAACCTTTGCATGAATCGGAGCAGTTGCAAACCATAAAAATTGAATATCAACTGCAATATGAGAAGCAATCAAAATTATTAATTTCCCATTCTTCACATGCAAAGCAGGAATACGGCTGTAAAACCTAAAACTAAATTCTCCTAAAAGTAAAGAGAAGAACATTAAAATAAGCGGTACATATGTAATTTCTATAGGATAAGACGGTGGTTCAAATGCATAGTAGAGTAACTTGATGTAGTTTACTAAACCAAATCCAAATGAAAGAATAAATCCGCTAATCAAGCCAATTGTAGTAAATAACGGTAATCGTTGTTTAAATGTCTGCATATAGGCTCACCTACCGCTTACAGATATAATTGAGCTTTATGTTTAAACTTGAATCTATTATTGAATTCTGGTTGGAATAATTCCTTTGATTTTTCAAAAAAGAATTTTGCTGCGTCTTCAGTTTGTTTTAAATATAAATCAATACTATCTCTTTCGCAGAGTTGGTTATATTCTTCTTGGGAAAGTACTGCAATATTTACTTCTATTTTTTTATTCGATGCCGTTTCAATAATTACATCATACCAATAGTAATTCGGTTTTCCTGGAATCTGGATATCTTGTAGAGAAACGCTAAACGTTGCGCCCTCTTCTGTCATATGTTTGAGGACTAGTTCAGGGTTTTTAAACGCTTCTCTAGCAGAGAGCACTCCCTCAGTTGTAGTAGTTGCATATTGTAAATCCATTTTAATTTTCCACCTTTCTCCATATAAAAAAAGGCAAGCGACACCCACTGTAAAAACAGCGTGTGTCGCTTGCCTTAATTTCATATGTTCTGATTTGATTGTAGTTTTTTGTGTTTAGTTCAAACGTAATTCTATCACCTTAAATAATAAAAATCAATAAAATTGTATAAAAGTATATAAAAAATTAATGATTAATATAATTCAACAAGCTTGCGTCTTTTCGGATGTATGTTATTTGCAGTACGTGCCATGATCTGTTCATCTGCGTCGATAGTAACACCTTCATTTTGGAGGGATAGCAGTAATACGTTGTCATAAGTGTCCATTAAAAGTATATCTCTACCCTTGTTGCGCTTTGGATAAATCACAACAAGTGGCACCCCTTCATCGCCTTCTCTTCTTGAAAACACAACGTCGTCTAATCTAGCAATCATTCGGTAATCATTTTCATTCCCAAAAATAAAGAAGAAATCTTGCATAGCATCTTTATCTCTTCTATACGTTCGTCTAAGACCGCCATCTATTGTTTCCTTAAATGTTTGGACTTTTTCAACATATGCGTAGCGCCAGTCAGCATCTCCTACTGTACGTTGAGATAAAGGTTGAAGAATATCTTGTTCAAAGTTTTGATTATCATCTATTCCTAGAATGATATCTGAAATAACATCTCCAGCTTCTTTCAAAGAGCAGATGTGTATATTTAGATTTGGAAGATTCATTAAAAGTTCATGATACTCTCGCATAGAAAATAAGAGATTTTTCATACGTACGTATGGTGGGTCAGCATCTTCTGCAAGAAACATCGATTTGTCATACATAACAAAAACAACAGTTATATTCTCATTGTTTTTTTGTGCATATTCAATATACTTCCCCACCTTTTCAATTAAGGTAGCATTCGTTTCTTTGCACATATCCATTTCAATGTAAATATTTTTGTCTTGATATGAAATGTGTTCATCGGGAATTAAGAGTAAACCTGCATCTTCAATTTCTGTTTTCTTTTGTTTTTGATGATATGAGCGAATATCTAGCTCACATAATAACTTATTTGTATTGGTTTTTTTCGATACTTCTAAAAGTGTACGTACTAACGTTTCTCGTGAACAGAGTGTATGTAACGAGATTGAAGAAGAATATCTACGTTTTGAAGATCCTGTAGGAATCCGTCCTATTTCTTGAAGGTAATCGACCATTCTATCTTTTAAGGAGAATGTCGCACGTCTGGTTATACTATCATCTCTTTTATCAATTTTTTTAGTTAAGATAGCACCGTATTTTGAAAAACGATTAAGCTTTGTAAACACACTATCCTCAGAAAAATCCCTACCTTCAAATGCACTATAAAGCTGAGTAATTTGTCGTGTAGTAAGATGCCTTTTGTAATATAAAAATGTGAATACAAATATATCAGCCTCTTTTAAACGAAAAGATTTCTGTGTGCCTTTACTTGTATATTTATACGTTTTACTTTTCATTATATACAACTCCATAACTCGAATTTATTTTCAATAAATAACAACCATTTCTATATATCTTATTACAGCAAAATTTTGTTGTAAATTATGAAAAGTTTAAACTGAATTTGCACGAATCTAGATACTAAAACTCGTACGCTGAAGTTTGGATTACTTCTCTTCCTAAAAATCTGCTAGAAACATTGATTTATATAGTCTTTTGGTCCTTTTAAAATTGTTCGGACGGAAGACATGTTTTAACCGAACAATTTTTTAAAGGATAAAGGATTGAAATAAAATTGTTAGGACGGCCTAACAATCTATTTAAACTATCACATTATATAAATCTGTGTTAAACATGCAGAAAATATAATAGATATCTAATTTGTGCATTGTAGTTTTTTATTGTAATCGGTTGTGATTTTAATAAAAAAAGCAGGTCGTTTAGACCCGCTTTTTTTAACGTTTTTTAAATGGATTTGAAGTTTTAAGAGTGCTAATAATATTCTCTTCTTCTTGTTGATTTTGTGTTGTAGTAACTTCACTAGTCTGACGTTTAAATGCAGAGTTTTTACCACCACTGAATCTTGATGCCCCGCCAAATCCTTGGTTTTTATTATAAGGATTGAATGTGTTCTTTTGTACACGATTCGTTGCAAAAGAAATATCTACTTTTTCTTCGTCCTGTTTACGTTGTGCTTCTTCTCTTAATTGCTCTTGTTTTTCAGCCAACTCTTTTCCTTCTCGCGCAAGAGATATATAGCGTTTAGGCATTGTCATACCAGCAAATATAGTGTAGCAAACCGCATATTCATTATCCCAAATTGGATCACCAAATTTACCAGCGATTTCATCCAATCTTTTATACTCTCCTAAGGTATTACGAATCTTATTTTCCGTATTAACATCTTTGAAGAAATCTGCGTTAGAAGGTCTTAAAACGAAACCACCATACATTGTTGCTGTTTCAAATTGATGTTCTGCTGAGAAGAATCCCTCTTCTAAACTTCTCTTAATACTATTTCCAAGTGAATGTAAATCAAATTTAGCAATTCTCGCTTTTCCAATTGTTAAGAAACGTCCTGGAATACTTAATAGTTTTATTAAATCCGATGGGTCATATGTAACGTTATCAGAACCATAGTTCTCTGGGATAATGTTTATTTCATGTAACGTACTCACTACATTATCGTTCGCAACTTCTTTCCAGTTTAAATATCTATTTTTCAGGTCTTTCGTGCCCTTTTGTGTTTCAATAATCCGTTGCATTTTAGTATTATCATTGATGATTACATTTGCTAATGGCTTTAGATCAGAATTTCCAAATAATCTGTCTTGCTCTCTCATAAATTCATCAATTTCACTTAGTAATACAAGTGCATTGTTAATTTCATCTGGATCACCGGATGGTAAGGAAATAAGCATAGATACTGGGCAAGGGAAAAACTGCTCACGAATTAATTGTAAAACAAGTGAACCCCAACCTGTTCCAACGCCACCACCAGCTCCAAGACAGATTAAGAATTGGTCTACAATTACCTCTCCCTCTTCATTTGTAAACTTTCGACCTAGCTCTTGTGCTAATTTATCAAGGTATCCATTAGCATTAGGATTAATTTCCGGGTCAAATAAGTCAGTCACAACAGCAGGTGTACGTGCAGCTCCCTTTAAACCATCAAAATGAATACGATCTTCTTTAATAATATTTTGTAAATGCATCATATCTGACTCTGCAAAGTTAACAGCTAATGTCGGATAGCAACTAGCTCCATTCGAAAACTTGTAACCAGCGAATAAATCAGCCTCTTTATTACCTTTTTGGCCAGCACCAATAACTCCCCATCGAATACTAATATCATTTACACTATGGTTAGCTGAATAGATATGTTCTAGTTCATTACTGTTTAATAACATATAAAATTCCTCCCCTATACTTATAAATTACGCATTTCTATTGCTTTTTGTTTAAAACATTCTACTATTTCTATGCCTAAATCCGATAAGGTATAAATCTTGGACCTTCCTACTCTAGTTTCATCAATATATCCTGCACAATAGAAACTATTTACGGTTGCAAAAACAGTAGGTTTACTTAGCTGTATCATTTCTGCCACAGCCGTTTTATTAAGCATTTGCGCTTCACCATTTTGATTAATAAATGCCATTAATACTTGATAGGCACAATCATCATTACCAATTCTTTCCGCAATTTCTGCAATGTTTAACGTATAAAAGTGATCCCTATTCATTGTTTAACTCCCATCTATTTTATTAATTCTTGAGAGTGGAAAAATTCACCTAACCTATTTATATCACAATGGAAATGGTATGTAAACTAAAAGTTAAACTAAGAATTAAACTATTTTTTAAACCTTAAGTCACACTAGAGCTACATATATCTTTCTAAAACCTTTCTAAATTTAAACCTAAAGTTAAACTGAAAATTAAACTGTTATTTATCTTTGTTAAAATTCTTCTATATTTATATAAATCTAATGTCGATATTTAATAATTGAATAGGTTCATAGGCATTTAAAAAATAACATCTTTAAAATTATCAAAATAAAAAAGTAGCAAGTCCATTTTTAGACTTGCTACTTAAATAAACCAAACTTAGAATCTAGTTCAAAGTTTACTTTCCAAATATTTTTTGTAAGAATGATTTTTTTGATTCTGTCTCAATTCGTTCTTGACGTTCTTTTCTTTTTTCTTGAATTAAAGTATCTATAAGATCCTGATTTCTACGTGCCACAATTTGCTCAAGCTCTTGTTTCTCGGTCTTTAGCTCATGCATTTGTTTTACCATTTCCACTTGTAGTTTGATACTTTGATCCAACTTTTCAGTCAAATCTTGAATTAATTCTGTTTGATACTCTACTTTTTTCTCTAGGTTTGTTTTAACCTGGTGTTCTTCTAATGCTACTGGAAGCTCGTCACCATTTAACCAAGAGCGAACTTTCTTATAGCTCCAATTTTGTTCTTGGATCTTCTTCTTAATAGATATAAACTTATTAATGTCATCTTCCGTGTAGCGACGATGCCCACCATTAGTTCTATTTATTTGTAGATTAAACTCTTCCTCGTATACTCTTAATAAGTCATTCGATAGCCCAGTAAGTTCAGATACTTCTTTCATTCTATATTCATTTTGTTCTTCGTTTGTTTTGTTCTCACTCATAGAAACAACACCTCCTTACAACCAAAAAACTTAGAAAGTCTCTTCCATGTTATATTCTACATAGAATGGGCATTATCTTCCTATAGATTACTCTACCATAGAAAAACTAGAAAATCTTAATATAATTCCACTAAAAATCAAGTATTTTTATATCTATAGATAACATGGTTTATCTATAGTATTGTGCATTCTAATATTCGTTCTACTTTTCTGTATCTTCTATATGGTTATCTAACAAAATTTAGATAGAATAAAACAAGGGATAACATTGATTTATCAAGGTTTAATATAAAACTAGAACAAACTTATACTAGTTTTAGTTCTAGTTTTATAGCTCGAACTCGCTGATTATTCCTTCAAGTTTTTCTTCTAATATCCGATTCTCGCTCACTAAAAATAAATTTTCTTGAGTAATATAAATTTGCAAAAACTCAAGAAAATTTATAGCGATATATTCAAATGAAGCAAATAATAGTTTGAGATTTAGCTACTAATAGAAAATAATAGAGTGAATTTCGTATTTATTAAGTGATTCATAGGAGTAACAATAAATACGAAATTGATATAATAAGAACCAAATGACCTAAATAGTATGTTGTTGAGCTGTAAATAACTCTTTTGTTTGTGTTTGATTAAACACAAGGTTTCTTACTAAGTTTAGGAATCTGTATAAATACTATTATTCAAAATTAGAATATGTATATTGGTATATAACCCTTTAAAATAAAGGGTTTTTATCAATATAGAATCGATCTTTTCTAGATTTACATCTAACTTATTTTAGTTAGTGTTTATATCTTTTTTTAACTTTTATTCTAGTAATCTTTTTGTATTGATTTTAAGATCGTATTCATTGTACAAAAATAGAGAAAATGAGGTTAATGTGGCATATGATTTATAAATTCTTAAATTTATAAACTTAGAATTCATACGTTTTATTATTAATTCCATGTTTTTGCTGTTTGCTTTACTGAATCATTTCTATGTTTTTTTCTTTGTTTACTATGCTAATTTATGATAAATTAGAATTGGAAGTATTGGTTGAAAACGTTGTTATATAAGGGTTATTGTTAATGTTGGAATGTATATTTTCTAGTTTTGAAACCACTTTATAACATTCATTATATTCCGCATATGGTTCAATATATTTAGAAGTCTTTCTGTATTTAAGAATATAAAACTAGAAAACTTCTTTTTTTCGAAAATAGAACAATAGCATAACTGTATTAAACAGGAAATTGTTATATAAAAAAAAGACGATTTTATAAAAAATCGTCTTGCAAGTACCAAAAAATGCATATATGATTACATTAAAATGCGGCAAAACTTAGCTATAGTTATAGTTTTGCCGCAATTAACTAAAAATAAACATAAAAAAGCAAAAAAAAAAGATCTTTCAGCTTGATAAAATAGCGCCAACTATTTCATCGAGGTTAATCTCTAGGAACCCAACAAACTCTTATTGATTGAAAGTTATACTTACAATATTACCTAGATTAAACTTTAGCTTCAAAACCTTTTTTGATTTGTATAAATTTATAAGATAATTTTACTTGATCTTATAAATTTGTGCAACTGAAAAAGGCGATTTTCTTGCGTATTTTGAGCATTGTTTATCTAGAAATATACAAAAATCATCTAGATTTAAGTAGATTTTTGTATATGTGATATTACAGTGTCTTTTTTTGTGCTCTTTTCGGAAGGAGTCATTTAGAATAATGAGTACACGTTTGAATTTTTCTCAGCAGAACTTTAAAGTTCATGGGGTTAAGTTTTTTAATGGACTTTTTAATATTGTAAAACTAGAAAATGAACGCAAAGAATTACCATCCTCAGCATTAGCGACTTATATCTTATTGCACTTTGAATGCAATGATATAGGAATGCTGCCACGTGAATTTCAAATAATGGATCTTGCTAAGAAAAGTGGGATTCCCTACACAACAATTTATACAGGATTTCAAGTTTGCTTGGAGCGTAAGCTCGTAAGAGAAACACCTGTTGGAAATCGTACTGTTTATGAAATTGTAGATTATGCATTGTACAACCACACTGCTGCAGAAACTACAGATATGATAAATATATCGTTATCGTATTTCCGTATTCCATTTTATTTAATTCAAACAACTATACTAAGTAGCCTTGTAAAGGCTCGAGATAATAGAGGAATTATGTTTCTTTTAGAATTAATCAACACATTTTCGAGAAAATTGGTATGGAACATTATAAGCACAAGATTGAAGATTTCGAGATTACGAGAAAAATGGCTTTTCTAAAGAAAAAGTTGAAGCGTAATGCAAAGAAAGTGCGACAATACATAGAGATTGTAAAGCCTATTATTAAATTTAATGCAGTAGATCCTAAAGATAAGAAACCAAGTGAGTCTCGTATTACACGTGTTAGAAGGCAGGTACAACAAGTTATTATTGAAAAGTTTAATGTCATTTTTTCTTCGAATTGTGTTATTGAAAATGATAAAAAAGAATTACATAGACCTATAGCGAAGTGTAGAAAAGAAGCGGTATCTCGTTTGAAACATATGGGACAAGCGTTAAGAAAAAAAGATAAAGAAAATATAATGACTGCATTTAGACAAGAAATTGTTGATATCGCAATCTATTTACCAACAATACAAAAACAAAATGAATTATTAATATATGCAATGACTTATGCATTAGATCAAGTTGAATGTTGTATGAAAGAGCAAGAAATATTCTCTATTCCAGCATTCATGCGTGTACAGTTTAGAGATGCCTGGATTTATTTTAAGGAGAAAAGTTTGTCTGTAGGAGAAAGCAGCGATATAAGAACAAATTATCATAGGCAACATGGTGATTATCCAGAATTTATGTAGTATTTTTAAAAAAATATAGAAACAGCCCTTGTTAAAAAATCACTAAAAAGCAAGGGTTATTTGGCATGTTCTTTACTTTGAAAACATGCTTTTTTGTTTAGGAACATGTAGCTACGAGCATTTTTACGCAAGTATATAAGCTGTTTATGCTATGTTTGAATACGATTCAGTTTGTTTATAATACGATTCATTACTTGTGAGTATCTTAGTAATATTATTTTAGACTTGTGAATTCTGAGTAATATGGTATTTAACTTCTTATTTTGTGATTTATATGATGTATGGCTTGTTTGTATTGGGGATATTACGATAGGGAATTTATCTTAATAGCAAGGAACGTATGTGATACAAGACTTTAGAGGTATTTTTTAAATCTCTTTATAATTAATAATTGTGTTAAGTTATATATATATCTTGTTAATCTTATATAAACTACTTGTGATTATTTATATTTAATTTATTGTAATTTTTTAGATTAAATACATAGCAAAAATAGAGAAAAAGGAGTAAATATATGTTCACACGGATTCGATAAAAGTATTGACTTTTAAAATTCATAGAGGTATTCTTGTATGTGAACAACAATTAACTAAGAGAAATATATAAATTAATAGATTTAATTTTTAGCTAAACGGACACACCGAAGGCACATAACCTGCCATCGGTGTGTCTTTTTTTGTTTAAAAACCATAATCTTTATAAGGAGACGAGAAAAAATGAATGAAATTATTAACGAAAGCAAAGAAAGATTTGAAAAGTATTGTAAAGACAATACAGATTTTGAAACAAAAATAGAATCTCTTATTAATTACTATTTTTTATTAATTGCTGATCAAGCAAATATTTTACAAGATAGAGAATTTGGTAATGAAATTGAAGAAAAGAAATTTAAAAACGATCTTAAAAAATTTGAAACTTTATTCCCAGCTGCCAGTAAAAATGCATTTCTTAAGGGATACCAACTAGGATTAGAGTTTCTAAGACATCCAGAAACAGTAATACCAGATGAGCTATTTACTAATCCTAATTTTGTACAAGATATTCCTTTTGCAATTGTAAATGCTGCGGAATTTAATATTTATGAATTAATTAGAACAGATGAAACCCAGGAGTTTAGCGTATTTGCTGTTCGTACTTATGAAGGAATTAAGCCACTTATGGAACAAATCTTTAGTGAAATTGCATTATATGGTGCAGAAATGGCACTTGAACATGAAAGAGAAGAGAAGGGACTGCAGATAGAAGAAGGGAAAAGAACCTTCCTTACAAATGTACCTATTGATCGTTTATTTACTATCACTCCATCTATTACTGCAAATGTTGTACATGCAGAAAAACAATGTGAAATCTGGAATTTAAATTGGAATGCAAAACTAACTTTAGATAATCCATTTGTTGAATTAGCGCAAGTTACGATTGTATATAAAGAAAGAACGAATATACAAAAGGATCTTCAAGAAGGATTCCTGTATGAGCAAATTTTATTTGGTAACATGCCGTTAGAAGAAATACAAGATCGCTTTGAGATCCGTGTAAAATACAGTCTTCTTGATAATGCCCCACGTAATTTAGGAGGTTTTGAAATAGAAGCACTTCTTACTGAATTACTAAAAAAATTACAAGATGAAACACAGGTGCCGTTTGAAAATATGGTATTACTTTAAAAGTGTTTTTCTATAGAGAGGGGATTTTATGACAAAAAAAATCGTTTTAGCTATTAGCGATACTGTATATACGGCATATTTGCGTGAGGATTTTATTGGTGCAGGATTTGAAGTAGCTGATAGTGATGTGATGCACATCAAGTACCTAGATGAAATTCTAGATACGGAACAGCCCAATATTCTATGTATTAATGACAAACGATTAAATATTGATGCGGGACATGAAGAGAAACGTGAATTGATTATCTTACAGAAATTAAGAGATATTCGCTTTAATCGGGATATTCGTATTGTGGTATTTACAGAGCGTGAAAATGATGATGAGTTTTTGGCGAAACTGATTTATCTAGGTATCTATGACATTTTTAACTCTCGTAAAATTGATATTGATAATAAAGTCATCCCGCAGCTACTACAGGAATCGGATATTAAAAATGTAGCGGAAATCGTAGGAGCAAGTCAGGCACCGCAACAAACAAAGTTGCCCGAGGTTCCTGTTGATGAAGAAGAAGCATCAAGTGAATTAGAGGGAGGCGGCGACAGTGAACCTGGCTCTAATTCCAACAAACTATTTAAAAACAAACAAAAGCGTAAGTCCGTTTCAGAGAAGATGCCAAAAGCACCTGTTATAAAAAAACAGTATAAATTGGCTTTTGAGCCGGTATATGAAAAACAAATCGGTATTGCTATTCCAAGAAGAACAATTGTTGTGGCCAGCATGAACAGGAGAAGTGGTGCTACTTTTGTTTCACATCTTTTAGCTGCGTATTTAAATGAACTACAGATTGATGTGAATTATATAGAGAATCTATATGATGATGGTTATACGTATCCGTTATTAAAGGGATATACTGAGGCACCAGAAAACTATCGTAGTGAATTTATGTTGCAGAGATATAAAGAGATGCTACAGAAGGAATCTGATATATTATCAATTCCAAAATGGAAGCAAGGCAAAATAAATTATATTGTAAAGAATCCTATTGTGGATCAAGAGCTAAAAAACGAGACAGAGCAGGATTTTGACCATTTTATTAAGGTTTTATTGGCCAACCAAGAAGCACCTATATCTATTATTGATGCAGGGAACGATTGGGATAAAGATTTATACCATGAGATTTGTGAAATGGCGGATTACATATTCTTTGTAGCGGAACCAGATCTGCATCAATTGCTAAAGATAGTGCATCCTCTTACACAAAAAGAGAGAAAGCTCGTTTCTTACTTAGCTTTAGAGAAAACGAGAATCATTGGGAATAAGTTTTCGCCTACTCTTTTAAAGCATGAAGTAGTAGAAGAATGTTTTGGAGATAAGGTATTAACTGCTTTACCACCATATGAGATAGAAGATGTATTTGAATCTCAATTAAATAGTAGTACGTTACTATCTAGTCGGAACTATTATAAAGAGCTAGAAGGAATAATGAAGGAAATAGCAGAGTTATTGCTACCAAACCAATTGTTGAACCAAAAGAAAAGTACCATTTTAAGTGGTTTTCGATTTCGGAAGTCTGAAAGTTAAGGGAGGATGAAGAGGGATGCAAAAGTTTATTGTTGCAGCAAGTATGTTGCTGTTATTTGTAGGTTGTCTATTTTTTGTAACTGATATGGTGATTGGAGATACAACACATACCGATAATAAATCGTCTTTAGAAAGAGGTGGCGAGATAGCTTTGGCTAAGTCTGTAAAAATAGGTACTCTTCGTGCAGAAGAAGAAATAGCTATTGATGCAGAAAAAGCGAAAAAAGAGTTTGAAAAAGCGTATAACAGTAATGCGGATTTTAAAGATCCTGCTTCAAAACGTAACTTTACTGTCTATGATGTACAGGAGAAACCAGCAATGATTGCTGTCGAAGGTGATGCGGAAGCTGCTAGTTATTTTAAGCAATTTGATGAGAAAAAAGAAACAATAAAGAGTAAAGCAAGAAGTATTATTATCTACGATGCAAATGCAAAAGAAAAACAATTAGGTGGAAACGTAAAATAAAGAAAAAGAGTAGGTGCATTAAGAATGCAAAATACAGTAACTACAGCTCTATTCCTTACCCTTTCTTTATTATTAATCAGCCTTTTACCCGAAGGTGTTTTGTATGGAATACAGTTAGTAAAAGCACATAACTTTGCTTCTGATATGGTTGAAATCGCAGAGAATAATGGGGGATTTCAATATGATTACAATGGAAAAAGGGTTGATTTAATCCCAGGGATAGAGAAAAGGATGAAGGAAGAAAAGATGGATGGTTGGAAGTATGAGTATACAAAGGGACGTGTTGATCATAATCAATCCCTTTCTTTTAAGGTGAAGGCAGAACACCATTTCTTCATATTTAAGCTGATTGGGGTAGATGGTATAAAGGCTCCGATATGGGCGAGTAAAGATGGAATGGGACAAGTGTATTTTAAGTAATAATAATTCAAAGATTTTCACTATAAAAAACTATACTGAAAAGTATGGTTTTTTTGCTAGAAAAATATATTTAAAAATAAATATATAAAAATACTTTACAAGCCTATTACTATATGGTAATATTTTCCATATAGAACAGCGGTAATAAAAAAACTCTAATTAATAAATTAATATGTTAAAGTATCTGGATTTTATGTTTAAATTCGGTACAATAAAAGAATCTATAAAAAAACTAATATATTTGGAGGAACAAACAATGGCAAACAAATTTTTAAAAACAGCAACAGCATTAACAATTATGGGTACATCATTATTAGGAGCAGGAGCATTTACTGCTAAGGCTGATAACACAGACTCATTAAAATTCAATGATGTTCCAGCAAATCACTGGTCTACAAAAGCAATTTATGATTTAACAAACCGTAAGGTAGTGCAAGGGTACGGAAATAATATCTTTGGCTTTGGTGACAATGTAACTCGTGGGCAAGTTGCTCGTATGATTTATATGTACGTTAAGCCAGCAGATGCAGATGCTAGCTTCAAAAATCCTTTTACTGATATTAAAGGACACTTGTTTGAAAAAGAAATCTTAGCACTTGCTAAAGCAGGACTTGTAAATGGATTTGGTGATGGGAAATATGGTCCAGATGATATTTTAACTCGTGAACAAATGGCACAAGTGCTTACAAATGCATTTAAATTTAAGGCAACGAAAACAACAAAATTTGCAGATGTTGATAAAAATTCTTGGTCTTACGGTGCAATTAGTGCATTAGAGGAAAATGGGGTTACAATTGGTACAGGAGGTAATATGTATTCTCCAACAATGTCTGTAACACGTGAAGCGTATAGTCAGTTCTTATATAACTCTATTAATGCAGTTGAAAAAGAAACAAAACCAGAAGTGAAGCCAGATCCAAAACCAGAAGTGAAGCCAGATCCAAAACCAGAAGTGAAGCCAGATCCAAAACCAGAAGTGAAGCCAGATCCAAAACCAGAAGTGAAGCCAGATCCAAAACCAGAAGTGAAACCAGATCCAAAACCAGAAGTGAAACCAGATCCAAAACCAGAAGTGAAGCCAGATCCAGAACCAGAAGTGAAACCAGATCCAAAACCAGAAGTGAAACCAGATCCAAAACCAGAAGTGAAACCAGATCCAGAACCAGAAGTGAAACCAGATCCAGAACCAGAAGTGAAACCAGAACAGCCTAAATTGCCTGAGGGATTAGACGTTGAGATTGCACAACCTGACTTTGATTACAATCCTGAAGCTTTGAAAAATGAAAGTGTGCAAAAACAATTATCAACAGAAGCACAAAATATAGTAAAAGAAATCAATAAAAAATACAATACAAATCTAAAATATAAAGATTTAAGAGGAGGAGTACGTATTTTGGATAAAGATATGTATCTTCCAGCTGGTTCAATAGGCGCACAATTTGCAATTGAAGGTTCTGTAAATAGTAATTATAAAATTTATTTTTTAGATAATAATCCAGCAACTGTAGAATTAGCTAAAAGATGGGTTACCTTCTTAAGTGGATTGAATTTAGAGCAAGAAATTGATGAAACTATTGCGCAAGACTCTATTAACAATTATCAAAAAGGTAATTATAAGGTCCGTATTGGTCAAACTGCAGCTTTTGATACAATGTATATTCAAATTGAAACAAAATAATGGTATACTAAGTATTATAAAATATGAATATGATATTTAATTAAGCATACGTAAAGGACACACCTTACGTACCATCCTAATGGTACAGGTGTGTCCTTTTTTATGTTTCAGGAGGAGAAAAAAATGAAATTAAAAAGAGGTTTACTATTTATTTGTACTTCAACTATGCTTGCTATACCTAGTATGGCAAGTGCTAAAAATAACGATGTCCCATTCTATAACGGTCAAAATGATTCTTTTTTGACTTCGCTTAACTTACAGTTGCCAGGAAAGTATTATAGACCTGGAAGTGGATATGCAGCTAAAGAATCTTTATATAGGGCCGATGTTCACTTTCCTGCTGTATATAACGGTTCTTTTAATTGGGAGAACCCAAGGGAGAATTTAGTACAAGCTGACGATACTTCAGAGCCATATATTCGAATTGCAAATGAAGGTTATTTAAATGGTAAAGTACCAGCTGGTGACCGTATGGTGACTGAAGTAGAAAGGGTAAATAATTCTGTTATTTCTAGTAAATATTGGGGAAACCCAGAATTCGTTTTAGATAATATAGATAAACATATGATACAAACTTATGAAAGTTATAGAGAACTTGGGCAGTTTTATTGGATTAGAGACATAGCCTATCTCGCTGGTGGATACGCAGGAGCTGGTGGTGTAGAAGGTGTAAATAGGTATAGCTTGTGGTATGTACGTACAAGTAAACCAGAAATAAAAGATTTTAAAGCTAAGAGTGGAAAAAAAGATATCCCGGTTAAATTTACATTTAGCGGATATGAGTATGTAAGTAAAAATAAAGGATATAATGATCGGGATCCAAATGGCACAACAGTTAATCCTTATCAAAAAGCTGCTGGAGAGCGGAACCGAGTGAAATGGATGTTAGAAATTACAAAAGATGGTGAAACTGTGCATCATCAAGAAAATTACTTACGTTCAACTCCACAAAAAGATAATGAAAAGTCTAATGAAGGAGATGCTGGAAAGTTTGTAAAAGATGATGTGAAATGGCAGCCGCAAATGTGTGGGCGATATACTGCGAAAATTAAAGTGCTTGATGCTGTTCAAAGGGAATCGAACGAGAAAACCGCTGATTTCACCATAGATGGTAACTGTGGTACAGAAGTAACACCTAATCCAAATCCAGGTGATGAAGATGATTTTAAATATAAAATTGATTTCTCTGCTGATCGAATTGAAGGAGAAACAGCAAGAGAAGGAAAGAATATTAAAACAAGAGTAGATGTATCACGTGATAATTTTAAACCAGAGCGTGATCAATATAGAGCAAAGGTAAACAACAACATTAACAAGTCTCAACAAGAAGTAAATAGCTCTGAATCGGAAAGAGATAGCGCTCAATCTAGTCTAAGTTATTGTCGCCGTAATCCAATTCATGAAGTAGATGCCGAGGGAAAGGATCACTATTATGATAGAGACTGCTCTTGGGAAGAAAATAAACTAGATAGTGCTGCAAGTAAGCTAGATAATGCAAGACAAAAGTTTGAAAAAGAGAAGAATAAACTTAAAAAATTAGATGTATTAGAAGAAAAATATACGAACCCTGAAACAGTAGTTGTGTTAAAACATAATGGACAACAAGTATCAACACAAAAGGTAAGATTAACTGAGGGAGAAAAGAAAACCTTAAACCTTGACTGGCAACATAAAGGGAAAGGAACAATTCAGGCGGAAATTAACCCTGCTGGTAATCGCATAGACATAGAGGAAACTACGTATAAAAATAATCCTATTAAAACAGCTATCTATGCACCATCACATGAAAAAGGGATGTGCGGTGTAACAAGTGTAAAAGGTGTAGTAGAAACAGTAAGTGAACGTGTGTCAAAAGAGGACACAGTGGGAGAAATGTTCTATGAAACATTAAGTGGAAGTATAGATAATTTGGCACCATCTAAGCTTCATTCTGGCTATGGGTTTTCGTATGAAGTAAACGGAAAGTATAAAAATGATTGGAATGAAAATTACCCTGGTGTATTTGCCGCTGCTAAGGCACAATACCCATTTGCAGACGAAGGATTAAAGTCTACCCAAGATTTAGATAAGAAGGAACTAAAAGATAATACAGCGAAGTTCCTACCTAAAAATATGTATATGTCTGAATCAACTGGCCATGTGTTTGATAGTAAAAGACCGACCAAGTCTTTATATTGGGATGGACAAGAGAAAATCATTGATGGTGGCCAAAAATGGTATTCACCACTAAAGACAAAAGACGGTGTATATACCTTTAATGTAGAAACAGCTCCAGCAGGTATCAATGAAATGAGTTTATGTTTAACTGGGCAAGTAGAGATTAAGGGTGTTGCGTACGATGATTTCATAAAAAGAAGAGTATTTCCGGATGATCCATTCCCTGGAGGAAGTGGAGTAGGATGGAATTGGGTAGGGAATGAGGAACTACTTCATAACCTAACTGATTGGTATTACATGAAGACTGGGAAATAAACATAGAATATAGTATAATTAGGTGAGTCGACAAAATAATATATCCATCTTAACTAGTAGCTGAATGGATAAACCAAAGGCACATCCCTTAATGGGATGTGCCTTTTTTTTCATAGAAAGGGGAAATTAGAGTGGATAAAAAGAAGAAACAACGTGTTAGACGTGTCATTATTATGGGGATTGTTGCAATGATTGGAAACGAATTTCAAGATCGGAATTGGAAAAGCTATGCTCCTGCAAAGTATTTTGAAACAGGAACGAAATTGATTTCGTATTAAAAGTACTTTGTTTTGTTTCACTAATAACTATAGTAGATGAATACACATGACATGTACTATAGTTGATGTTATAATATGTGTAGAAGTATTATAAAGATAGTTTTTGCATAAACTAATAAAGACGAAGTGCTGGTAACACTTCGCCTTATGTAACTGCTACCGCAAGGTGGATGGTTG
>NZ_JBPWAP010000079.1:0-17837 GCF_051776705.1 Bacillus cereus group sp. BceL291
CGCAGGTTCAAATCCTGTCCCCGCAACCAAATGGTCCCGTGGTGTAGTGGTTAACATGCCTGCCTGTCACGCAGGAGATCGCCGGTTCGACCCCGGTCGGGACCGCCATTTCATATAAAGAAAAGAACGAAACAAGTTGTTTCGTATTTTTTTATTTGTTTTAACAAAAAACTAATAAAGACAGTCAAACTATCCTTAGGACAACTCCTAAGGACTTTTTTATATATTCAAAACCTGTATAATAAAGAGCAGAGAACATTGTGAGTAAAGTAGGTGAAGTCTGTGAGTAAATATGAAGTAACAACAAAATCTTCTGAGGAAACACAAAGGTTATCAGAAAAACTAGGTGAGCTCGTAGAGGCACAAGATGTAATTATTTTAGAAGGAGATCTTGGAGCTGGTAAGACGACTTTTACAAAGGGACTAGCAAAAGGTCTTGGAGTGAAAAGAGTTGTAAATAGTCCTACCTTTAATATCATTAAAGAATATAAAGGTAGGTTACCGCTATATCATATGGACGTGTATCGCTTAGCAGAAAGTGAAGAGGATTTAGGCTTTGATGAATATTTCTACGGTGAAGGAATTACGGTAGTAGAATGGGCTCATTTAATAGAGGCATATTTACCAAATGAAAAGTTACAAATTAGTTTATTCCATGCTGGAGATGACACAAGAAAAATTATACTCGAGCCAATTGGAGATCGCTATATTAGATTATGTGAGGAGCTATTACAAGATGAAAGTACTAGCAATTGATACTTCAAATTACGTAATGGGTGTATCCCTTATTGAGGAAGGAAACGTAATTGGGGAAATCATTACAAATTTAACAAAAAACCATTCTGTACGTCTTATGCCAGCTGTAGAGAAACTGTTAAAAGAGTGTGGCGTAAAACCGAAGGAATTAACTAAAATCGTTGTAGCTGCTGGACCTGGATCCTATACAGGTGTTCGCATAGGCGTGACAGCGGCGAAAACATTAGCTTGGTCACTTCAAATACCAATTGTAGGTGTATCAAGTTTAGAGGTAGTAGCTGCAAACGGTGCTAACTTTAGCGGGTTAATTTGTCCTTTATTTGATGGAAGACGTGGGCAAATTTATACTGGGTTATATACATATGAAGGAGAGCAGTTAACTTCAATAGAAGAAGACCGAATTATTCTTATTGTGGACTGGTTGCAAATGTTAAAAGATAAAGGACAGCCTGTTTTATTTATCGGTAACGATGTTAAATTGCATAAAGAAACAATTATAGAACATTTAGGTGATCAAGCTGTATTCGCTCCATTTACTAAAAATAACCCAAGACCAAGTGAGCTAGCATTCTTAGGATTACAAAAAGAAGAACAAGATGTGCATACGTTTGTTCCAAGCTATCTTCGTTTAGCTGAAGCTGAAACAAAGTGGTTAGAAAGTCAAAACAAGTAGGAGCTTGCAGAAGATGGATATGATATTTAGAAAGATGGAGCTTGATGATATTGCTCAAATTGTAGCTATTGAAGAAGCGTCTTTTTCAACTCCTTGGACTGCAGATGCCTTTCACCGTGAATTAACGATGAATGAACATGCACATTATATTGTGTTAGAAAAAGATGGTCGTGTAGTCGGGTATTGTGGATTGTGGATAATTATTGATGAATCACATATAACAAATATAGCTATTTTGCCAGAATACCGAGGTCAAAAGTTAGGAGATACCCTATTGAAAGCAGTTATTTCTGAAGCGAAAGAACTAGGGGTAAAAACAATGACACTTGAAGTACGTGTATCAAATGAAGTAGCAAAGCAGTTATACAGAAAATACGGATTTCAAAATGGTGGGATTCGTAAACGATACTATGCAGACAATCAGGAAGATGGTCTCGTAATGTGGGTGAATATATAATGGAAAAAAATACGATTATACTTGGTATTGAAACAAGTTGTGATGAAACAGCAGTAGCAGTTGTTAAAAATGGAACGGAAATTATTGCGAATGTCGTTGCATCACAAATTGAAAGTCATAAACGTTTTGGCGGCGTTGTACCAGAGATTGCATCCCGTCATCATGTAGAAGAAATTACAGTTGTGTTAGAAGAAGCTTTAAAGGAAGCAAACATCACATTTGATGATATTGATGCAATTGCTGTAACAGAAGGTCCTGGTTTAGTAGGAGCACTTCTAATTGGAGTAAATGCAGCGAAGGCAGTAGCGTTTGCACATGATATTCCGTTAGTCGGTGTTCATCATATTGCTGGTCATATTTATGCGAACCGTTTAGTAAAAGAAGTTCAATTCCCGTTATTATCACTTGTTGTATCTGGTGGGCATACGGAACTTGTTTATATGAAAGAACATGGTTCATTCGAAGTAATTGGTGAAACACGAGACGATGCAGCTGGAGAAGCATATGATAAAGTAGCTCGTACGTTATCTATGCCATATCCAGGTGGTCCTCATATTGATCGCCTTGCACATGAAGGAGAACCGACAATTGATTTGCCTCGTGCATGGCTAGAACCGGATTCATATGATTTTAGCTTTAGTGGATTGAAATCAGCAGTTATCAACACTGTGCATAACGCAAAACAACGCGGTATAGAAATTGCGCCAGAAGATTTAGCGGCAAGTTTCCAAGAAAGTGTAATAGATGTACTTGTAACGAAAGCAGCTCGTGCAGCAGAAGCTTATAATGTAAAGCAATTACTTCTTGCTGGTGGAGTAGCTGCTAATAAAGGACTTCGTGCGCGATTAGAAGAGGAATTTGCACAAAAAGAAAACATTGAATTAATTATTCCGCCGCTATCTTTATGCACAGATAATGCAGCGATGATTGCAGCGGCAGGGACAATTGCTTATGAACAAGGTAAGCGTGCAACATTAGCCTTAAATGCAAATCCAGGATTAGATATTGAAGCATAGTTATACACATAATTAACCACAGGTTGTGGATAAAACCCATATTGTCTGTTGATAATGTGGGTTTTATTGTGTATATAAAATGTTGATAACTTTTTTGTTGATTGTGGATAATGTGGAAAAGTTATTTTAAGGTTTATTTTATAAAGGTGGATATGTGTATAAACTTGTGGATAAATAGGATGATGTCAGACCTTTGAGTTTGTTCTTTTTCGGGAAATAAAAAGTAAGAAGATATCCCCGAAAAACATTTTGAAACATCCCCCTATTATAGAAGATGCTAATATTGTCAATCTTTGTCGTTAAATCGATATTTCGTGTCGAATTGTTAATATATATAGGGTTACAATAGATATATTTGAAAAATCGTTGGTATATTCTAAGTTACGATTGATATACTCAAAAAATTGTTTCTGTATTAAAAGAAAAAAAGATGTCGCATAGTCAAAAATCCTGACTTATGAGACATCTTCCTTATTTAAATATGCTTATACATGCAGCTCTTCCCATTCTGCCATACAAGTTTCAAGTTGTTCTTGTAGCGTTTGCTTTTTAGTTGTAATTTCACTAGCTTTTTCATAATCTGCATATATTTCTGGTAAGCAAAGTTGATCTTCTAACGTAGCAATTTCTTCTTCTAATTCTAATATACTTTGTTCTAGCTCTTCAATTTTTCTAGTGCGTTGACGCTCTAGTTTTTTACGCTCTTTTTCTTCTAAATAATTTAATTTCTCTTGTGCAACCACCTTTTGAACAGGAATGTCACTTTCTTGCTGTTCAAGTTCTGCACGTTCAATCATTTCATTTTTCTTTTCAACGTAGTAATCGTAATCCCCTAAATATTCCTGTGCACCTTCTGTTGATAACTCAACCACAGTCGTTGTTACACGGTTAATAAAGTAGCGGTCATGTGAGACGAATAGAAGAGTCCCCGGATAATCAATTAAAGCATTCTCCAAAATTTCTTTACTGTTTAAATCAAGGTGGTTCGTAGGTTCATCTAGAATTAATAAATTTGATTTTTGCATCATAAGTTTTGCAAGAGCTAATCGAGCTTTTTGTCCACCACTAAGGGAAGATACTGGTTTCAGTACATCATCTCCTGTGAATAAAAAATTCCCGAGTATAGTACGGATTTCTTTTTCAGGTTGCAGTGGATATTCATCCCATAGTTCATTTAAAACCCGTTTAGAAGATGTTAAGTTTGCTTGTTCTTGATCATAATAACCAACAGATACATTTGATCCGAAAGAAACATCACCATTTAATAGTGGTAACTTATTCACAATAGACTTTAACAATGTGGATTTCCCAATTCCGTTTGGACCAACTAAAGCAACACTATCTCCGCGAGTTAAGCGCATAGTTACATGTTCAATTATAGGGTTCTCATCATAGCCGATGGTTGCATCATTTACTTGTAAAACATCATTTCCACTTTGCTTTTCAATATCGAAGTGGAATGATGCTGACTTAGAATCCCCTAATGGTCTCGTTAATAATTCCATTCTGTCTAGTTGTTTACGACGACTTTGAGCACGTTTCGTTGTAGAAGCGCGAGCTATATTCTTTTGAACGAAGTCCTCAAGTTTTGCGATTTCATCTTGTTGTTTTTCGTAACGTTTCATTTCTTGCTCATATAATGCTGATTTTAAGTCTAAATATTTACTGTAGTTACCAACAAATCGTCTGCTTTCTTTATTCGAAATTTCATATACTTGTGTAACGAGTTTGTCTAAGAAATAACGGTCATGTGAAACGATTAATATTGCGCCAGGATAACCTTGTAAATATTGCTCAAGCCACGTTAATGTTTCGATGTCTAAATGGTTTGTAGGCTCATCCAAAATAAGTAAGTCTGGTTTTGTTAATAATAATTTCCCGAGAGCTAATCTTGTTTTTTGCCCGCCGCTTAAAGTAGAGATCGTCGTCTGGTGCGTTTCAACTGGGAAGCCAAGGCCGCTTAAAATGGAGCGAATATCCGCTTCATATTGATATCCACCTTGATCTTTATAATTGAGTTGCAATTGGTCATAATCAGCTAACAATCTTTCATATGTAGCTTCGTTTGAAAAGTTTTCTTCTTTTCCCATTTCTTGCTCAAGCCTTCGAAGTTTTGTCTCCATTTGCTGTAAGTGGGTAAAGACGGTTAGCATTTCATCCCAAATTGTTAAAGACGTTTCTAGTCCAGTATTTTGAGCTAAATATCCGATTGAGACATCTTTCGGTTTTATAATTTCGCCACCATCATGAGATAATTCACCAGCGATAATTTTTAATAATGTAGATTTGCCTGCTCCATTCCTTCCAACTAATGCGATACGATCTTTTGTTTGTACTTCCAATTTTATGTTTGCAAGAATCGTTTCTGCACCGTATAATTTCGAAAGCGCGTTTACTTGTAATAAAATCAATGTTTTCACCTCAAATAATTTCTTAACTTTGCCATGTTTATATTTCTCAATCATACTAAAAATAGTGTATAGTTTAAAATAAAGAGAGAATACTTCTTCTCTTTATTATACAAGGAATTTAATGAGTGCTAAACTTCTGTATTTGATTAAAGTATATGAATAAAGATAGGAAGAGAGGAGAGGTCATATGGATCAGCAAAAGATTCCACAAGCCACTGCTAAAAGATTGCCTCTATACTATCGATTTATCCAAAACTTATCTCTTTCTGGTAAGCAGCGTGTTTCATCGGCCGAATTGAGTGAGGCAGTAAAAGTAGATTCCGCAACAATACGAAGAGATTTTTCGTATTTTGGAGCGTTAGGGAAAAAGGGATATGGATATAACGTAAATTATTTATTATCATTTTTCCGCGAAACACTTGATCAAGATGATATAACACGTGTAGCACTTATTGGAGTAGGTAATTTAGGGACCGCTTTCTTACATTATAATTTCACGAAAAACAATAATACAAAAATTGAAATGGCATTTGATGTTAGTGAAGAGAAAGTTGGAACAGAAATCGGGGGCATTCCTGTATATCATTTAGATGAATTAGAAGAGAGATTATCAAATGATATACAAGTGGCAATATTAACAGTACCGGCTACAGTAGCACAAGCTGTAGCAGATAGATTAGCTGAAACGAGCGTGCATGGTATTTTGAATTTCACACCAGCGCGATTAAACGTATCAGAGAATATTAGAATTCATCATATTGACTTAGCTGTAGAGTTACAAACATTAGTTTACTTTTTGAAAAACTATCCACAATAAAACGCAGAGGAAGCGACCTCTGCGTTTTATTATTGTTTCTTCTTTGTGAATTTAATTAATATAAGGCGAAGTGCCAAATTAAAATCAATTGTTGCCATAACTGCAAATAGTATTGTCCACATATTCCAGATTGTATCTGTCACGTTCGTAATGGCGAAGCGTGTAAAGATACATCCAAGAAGGAAGTATAGTGCAGCCATGAACAATGGTGAGTTTCTCATACAAAAAATCCTCCGATAAAGCCTTGCATTTTTTCAGCTTCTTTAATCATTTCTTGAATTTGTTCATTGCTCATAAAAATTTGCCCAATAGCGACCAATGTATTCATCGCAACATGAGCTGCAATCGGAACGATAATACGTTTCGTCTTCACATATAAGAAGGCGAATACGAGCCCCATAGCAGTGTATACCAATAAATGAGTAAAATCAAAATGAATTGCTGCGAATACAAGCGAACTTATGATAGCTGCGATAAAGAAGTTAAACTTCTTATAAAGTGCACCAAATAAAATTTTTCTAAATACGATTTCTTCTAAGATAGGTCCAATTATAGATACAACAATAAGGAACCAAGGTGTCGTTCTTGCAATCTCCATCAGTTTCATTGTATTTTCTGAACCTTGTTTAATTCCTAGCAGCTGCATCTCGATCATACCGGCAACTATTTGTGAAAAGAAAGCTAAGAAGAACCCGATGAAAATCCATCCAATAGTAGCTGGAGCAGAAGAGCGCTTTGGATCTAAATGCCTGTCACGAATATCTGTTCTAAGTAACCAAAGTACGATACATAATGCAACAAAGAAGCTAATAATTGCCCAGTGTCCCGTTATGATTTGTCCTTTTTCCTCAATAGTAAATCCTCTATTATCATAGAGTCCTGTTTTTAGGAGAAGTGGCAATCCAACAACGCCAGATAACTGCATTAAAATGTATGTAACGATAATCCACCAGTATTGTTTCTTCAAATGGTTTAACCATCCTTTCTAACTATAGTGTATGAGATAAGTTAGGATAACATGTAAATTATGCTACCTACGATATAAACCTCACTTGAATTATGTTTTTTTCGTAAATCCTTATTTGAAATTATAATAGAAGACAGGAGAAAGTTGTGTGTGTAGCGAAAACAACTTAGGGTGTCCTTTCATATTGTAACATACGAGCAGTGGAAACAACGATTCATATAGTAAAGGCAGTATTCTATATAGAAAGTTTATATAGTGATTTGCGAAAAAATTATGATTTTTTTACTTGCAAAAGAAATTGAGATTATTTATTATTATAAGTGTGTTAGCACTCGGATGACTTGAGTGCTAATAAAAGAAATTTACATAACAAAATGAGGAGGTTATTGTTCATGCTAAAGCCATTAGGTGATCGCGTTGTAATTGAGCTTGTTCAAGCAGAAGAAAAAACAGCAAGTGGTATCGTATTACCAGATACTGCAAAAGAAAAACCACAAGAGGGTAAAGTTGTTGCAGTAGGTACTGGTCGAGTGCTTGAGAATGGTGAGCGTGTTGCTTTAGAGGTAGCAGCAGGTGATCTTATCATCTTCTCAAAATATGCAGGTACTGAAGTGAAATATGAAGGTACAGACTACTTGATTTTACGTGAAAGTGACATTTTAGCAGTTATCGGTTAATTATATAAATCTTAAAAAATCCAAGGGGGTCAATTATTATGGCAAAAGATATTAAATTTAGTGAAGAAGCACGTCGTTCGATGCTTCGCGGTGTCGACACTCTTGCAAATGCAGTAAAAGTAACGCTTGGACCAAAAGGTCGTAACGTTGTTCTTGAGAAAAAATTCGGTTCACCACTTATTACAAATGACGGTGTAACAATCGCAAAAGAAATCGAATTAGAAGATGCATTCGAAAACATGGGTGCGAAACTAGTAGCAGAAGTTGCTAGCAAAACAAATGACGTAGCTGGTGACGGAACAACAACTGCAACTGTATTAGCGCAAGCTATGATTCGTGAAGGTCTTAAAAACGTAACAGCTGGTGCGAACCCAATGGGTCTTCGTAAAGGTATCGAAAAAGCTGTTACTGCTGCAATTGAAGAATTAAAAACGATTTCTAAACCAATCGAAGGTAAATCTTCTATCGCACAAGTAGCTGCTATTTCTGCAGCTGACGAAGAAGTAGGTCAATTAATCGCTGAAGCAATGGAGCGCGTTGGTAACGACGGCGTTATTACTTTAGAAGAATCTAAAGGCTTCACAACAGAATTAGACGTAGTAGAAGGTATGCAATTTGATCGTGGATATGCATCTCCTTACATGATTACTGATTCTGACAAAATGGAAGCAGTTCTTGATAACCCATACATCTTAATCACTGACAAAAAGATTTCTAACATTCAAGAAATCTTACCAGTATTAGAGCAAGTGGTACAACAAGGTAAACCACTTCTTATCATTGCTGAAGATGTAGAAGGCGAAGCGTTAGCTACATTAGTAGTGAACAAACTTCGTGGTACATTCAACGTAGTAGCTGTTAAAGCTCCTGGATTTGGTGACCGTCGTAAAGCAATGCTAGAAGATATCGCAATCTTAACAGGTGGCGAAGTAATCACTGAAGAATTAGGTCGTGACTTAAAATCTGCTACAGTTGAATCTTTAGGACGCGCTGGTAAAGTTGTTGTTACAAAAGAAAACACAACTGTAGTTGAAGGTGTAGGAAGCACAGAACAAATCGAAGCTCGCATCGGTCAAATCCGTGCGCAATTAGAAGAAACAACTTCTGAATTCGATCGTGAAAAATTACAAGAGCGTCTTGCAAAACTTGCAGGTGGCGTAGCGGTAATTAAAGTAGGTGCAGCAACTGAAACTGAGTTGAAAGAACGCAAACTTCGTATTGAAGATGCACTTAACTCAACTCGTGCAGCAGTAGAAGAAGGTATCGTTGCAGGTGGTGGTACTTCACTTATGAACGTATACACAAAAGTAGCTTCTATCGTAGCTGAAGGCGACGAAGCAACAGGTATCAACATCGTACTTCGCGCACTAGAAGAGCCAGTTCGTCAAATCGCAATCAACGCTGGTCTAGAAGGATCTGTAGTTGTAGAGCGTCTAAAAGGTGAAAAAGTAGGCGTTGGTTTCAACGCAGCTACTGGCGAATGGGTTAACATGCTTGAGTCTGGTATCGTAGATCCAGCTAAAGTAACTCGTTCTGCACTTCAAAACGCAGCATCTGTTGCAGCTATGTTCTTAACAACTGAAGCTGTAGTAGCTGACAAACCAGAACCAAATGCACCAGCAATGCCTGACATGGGCGGCATGGGCATGGGTGGTATGGGCGGAATGATGTAATTCCGTTTGCCCTAAAAAACATCCATTTCTATATAGAAATGGATGTTTTTTTATGTTTTTTAGAAAAGGAAATGAATTTCTGTAGAATTTTGTCGCTTTCTCTCTTGACCATATTGATATTTCATTGTTAGAATCTAGGAAGATAATATAAAACGATCCTTCATATATCCTCAATGATATGGTTTGAGAGTCTCTACCGGGTTACCGCAAACAACCTGACTATGAAGGCAGTGTGTCTTATATTTATAAAGAGCGGAGACTATCTTTCTTTATAAAGCCAGACCCCTGCCTTTTCTTTGTTATGAGACTAGAGGCGGAGGACTGGCTTTTTTTATTATATTGGTAATGCTTTTCGCCAAATTGGTGAAAATATTTATATACGAGAACTAACGTTGGGGTGATTATTTTGAAGAAACAACACGATACAATTATCGTTTTAGATTTTGGAAGTCAATACAATCAGTTAATAGCACGTCGAATTCGTGAGTTCGGTGTATACAGTGAACTTCATCCACATACAATTACTGCAGAAGAAATTAAAGCAATGAATCCAAAAGGGATTATTTTCTCTGGTGGACCAAATAGCGTATACGGTGAAGGTGCATTACATTGTGATGAAAAAATCTTTGAACTAGGTTTACCAATCTTCGGTATTTGTTACGGTATGCAGCTTATGACGCAACACTTCGGTGGTAAAGTAGAGCGTGCAAATCACCGTGAGTACGGAAAGGCTGTTCTTAAAGTAGAGAACGAATCAAAATTATATGCGAACCTTCCAGAAGAGCAAGTTGTATGGATGAGCCATGGTGACTTAGTAACTGGTTTACCTGAAGGATTCGTAGTAGACGCAACAAGTGAGTCTTGCCCAATTGCTGGTATGAGCAATGAAGCGAAAAACTTATACGGTGTACAATTCCACCCAGAAGTACGTCACTCTGAGCACGGTAACGATTTAATTAAAAACTTCGTATTCGGCGTATGTGGTTGTTCTGAAGGATGGAACATGGAGAACTTTATCGAAGTAGAATTAGAAAAAATTCGTGAAACTGTTGGAGACAAAAAAGTACTATGCGCACTTAGTGGCGGTGTAGACTCTTCTGTTGTAGCAGTATTAATTCATAAAGCAATCGGCGATCAATTAACTTGTATTTTCGTTGACCACGGCTTACTGCGTAAAGGCGAAGCAGAAGGCGTTATGAAAACATTTAGCGAAGGCTTCCACATGAACGTTATTAAAGTGGATGCAAAAGAACGCTTCATGAACAAGTTAAAAGGTGTAGAAGATCCAGAACAAAAACGTAAAATCATCGGTAACGAATTCATTTACGTATTTGATGATGAAGCGTCTAAATTACAAGGTATGGACTTTTTAGCACAAGGTACACTTTACACAGACATCGTTGAAAGTGGTACAGCAACTGCACAAACAATTAAATCTCACCACAACGTTGGTGGACTTCCAGAAGACATGCAGTTCAAATTAATTGAGCCTTTAAACACGTTATTTAAAGACGAAGTACGTGTATTAGGATCTGAACTAGGAATTCCTGATGAAATCGTATGGCGTCAACCATTCCCAGGACCGGGTCTTGGTATTCGTGTATTAGGTGAAATTACAGAAGAGAAATTAGAAATCGTTCGTGAATCTGATGCGATTTTACGTGAAGAAATTATTAAAGCGGGCTTAGACCGTGAAATCTGGCAATACTTCACTGCACTTCCTGGTATGCGTAGCGTAGGTGTTATGGGTGACGAGCGTACTTACGATTACACAGTAGGTATCCGTGCAGTAACATCTATCGACGGTATGACAGCTGACTGGGCACGTATCCCTTGGGACGTATTAGAGAAAATCTCTGTACGTATCGTAAACGAAGTAAAACACGTTAACCGTATCGTGTATGATGTAACGAGTAAGCCACCAGCAACTATTGAGTGGGAATAAATGAATAAATAGCTGTGAACGTTGAAGTACCACGTTTTTAAACGATATTTTTAGAAGTGTGGTACTCATATGGAACTTTTTTGTTCCATTAAGTTATTTAGCTTCTTTGCGACAGCATCATGCTTGTTTGGATACAGATGTGAATAAACTTGCAGTGTCGTCTCGATTTTTTCATGGCCTAATCTTTCCGATATCAATAATGGGCTATATCCTAATTCGATTAGAAGAGATGCGTGTGAATGTCTAAGATCGTGCACACGTATCTTTTTTATATTTGCTTTTTTTATTCCTCTTCTTAATTCATATAACACATAGTACTTAGAACAATCAAATAAAAAATCATTATGTTTAGGTTTGTATAATTTGTTTTTATATTTTACAATCAATGCACTTAGTGCCAAAGGGATATGAATAATTCTTTTGCTTTTTGGTGTTTTGGGAGGATTTATGACAGTTTCGCCATTCACCTTTTGAAGTGATTTTGTAATGGAAATTGTGTTGCTTAATAAGTCTATGTCTTTCCATTGCAACCCTAATAACTCCCCGGAACGAATTCCTGTCCAAAAAAGTATAGAGAATATAACTTTACTTTCTTTTTTTTCTAATTGTTCGTAGAATAAATTGAATTCCTCTAACGTCCAAAAATTCATAGAATCAGCTTGCTTTTTTCCTATAGAGCCGACTACTTTTGAAGGATTGGCAGATAATCCGTAAAATTTTACAGCGAAATTGAGTATCGCATTTAATTGGTTATTAATTGTTTTTAGATATGTTTGGCTAAACCCTTGAGAAATTAGGGTGTTTTGCCATTTACGTATATGCATAGGTTTGATCTCATTTATGGCGATTTTTGAAAAGAATGGTAGTATTCTTGAATTAATAATATATTTTTTATTTTCGAAAGTATTTGGTCTAATGCGATGAACTATATCTTCCATGTATAATTCAACTAGACTAGCGAAACTCATATCGCTACTTTCATTATGTTTTTTATGGAATTCTTTTTCCCAGGCGACAGCATCGTTCTTTTTTTTGAAACCACGTTTTTTTTTCTGCTTCTTGTTTCCTTCGTAGTCGCGGTAAACGATTTTTACATAGTACGTTCCTCTTTCTTTGTCTTTATAGATAGGCAACCTTTCTCAACTCCTTCCAAATAAGTTCAAAAATTAAATGTTTTATATTTCATGAACCGTTTAGGAACTCCATAAACACTTGCAATTTGTTCTATGGTGTATCCAGAACGGAGATAATGATAAACTTCATCATCAGGCATCAATAATTCAACAGCAAAAGTATTTGCTTCTACTTCTAATTTATCTGTGGAAAAGAGTGTCTGCTTATTAAGAAAAGCGGTATCTTCTTCAGTGTGTCTAACAGCATGACCTAATTCATGAGCACAGACATAGAGTTGGTAAAATTCTTCTAGAGTGCAATTGATATGAATAATTTGAACGCGCCGACAGTAAAGATAATATCCGTAGATATGTTGCAGGTCTTCAAATATTAATTCGATGTTTCTTTCTTTAGCTATTTTAAATGGATTGTTTGTGCCGTGTTCTTTTACTAGATCTAGTGCGTGTTGTTTTATGTTATCCTTCAACCCAAAGTCCCCCTTAATTTCTATATTTCTTAGGAGTGAATTTTTTCTTAGCTATTTCTCGTGCTAAAAGCATCGAACGTTCAAGTGAATCTTTTAATACCATCTTTGTGGCTTCGTCAAGTGGTTCGCCATCGAAAGCGGCAAAACCATTTTTGTCATCACCCAATCCATCTAACATTTTTTCTAATTGTTTAGCAATGTCTTTTTTGTCTTTTTCAGTTATTTGATAGTATTTCCGATCTGGTTGTTTTTTTTCGATAAGTTTATCTACATCGTACCCCATTAACCAAGCAGGGTTTATACCAAATTGTTTTGCTATAACTTCTATAGTAGTTAGTTTTGGTGCCATTTTACCACTACAATATCGGGATACGGTGGCTGCAGAAAGATTAATTCTTTCCGAAAGAGTATAAATTGTTTGGTTATTCTCAAGCATGATTTCTTTCAATCTGATAGGGAATATTTCTTTATTTAAAAGTTGCTTTTGTTCCATTTTGTAACAACCCCCTTTTTCGATTAGTATAAACAAGTTTGTTACAAAACGCAACAACAACAGAGGTGAAATTGACAAAAATGTTACGAAACGTATTGACAGTTGTTTTTTTTAAGGGTATTCTAGGGATGTGTTACGAAACGTAACAATAACTGCAATTTATTAGAAGAGAGAGGGGTGATTATATGAACAAAAGACGTAAATATCCAGAATTAAAAGCTTTAAAAGGAAAAATAAGAGAAGAAAATTCTAGTTATAGGAAATTGGCTGAGGCATTAGAGATAAGTACAACTACCTTGAATGATAAGATTAACGGTTACTCTGTGTTTGATACAGAAGAAGTAAATAAAATTGTGAATGAATTAAAAATAGAACCGAATGAGGTTATACGAATTTTTTTTCCTCGAATGTTGCGTTTCGTAACTAATGGTGTTGCTTAATGAGGTGTGGTTGATGGATGTCTATAGATGTGAACATGTCATGGATTTGTTTAGTGTGAAAGAGACGAAAGCGCGAGAAATTATTAAACAGCTTAACAATGAACTAAAAGAAAAAGGTTATATCACGGTAGCCGGACGAGTTCCAATAGAGTATTTTCACGAAAGAACAAAAATACCTAAAAATAATCATGAATTACGGTAAGCGGGTTAAGTGAAATTAATCTTGATGTTGTAGATACAGAGGAGGTGAATATAATGAAAAACGGTAAAAAGCCAACCAAGAAGGAAAAGATCCATATTGAGTCACACAATTTAAATTCTGATAATTGGTTAATCTTCAAAAAGTTAAGTAATGAAATGCATTTAGTACATCGTGATACAAATACAACAAAAGTAATTCCAAATGCATAAATAGGAGGAAAATAACATGGATAAATTAACGGTAGCAAATGAACTACATATTTTAGGTAAACAAAACATTGCGGGTTATCAATTCACTGGAATCGAGGGTGGATTCGGTGAAAGTAAGAAAGCAATGTTAGTAAAAGAAATTGCTGAAATTCATGGGCAACAAATTGGAGAAGTAAATCGTCGTATTAATGATAACCGAAATCGTTTTAAAGATACTGTAGATATTATTGATATTAGGGCTAATGGGTTTGAGCCATTAGGTCGATTGGCTGGATATACAAAACAATCATTTAATCAATCGAAGAACATCTACCTCCTCTCCGAACGAGGATACGCAAAGCTTTTAAAAATCCTTGAAGATGATACAGCATGGGAATTATACGATCAGTTTGTAGATGGATATTTCAATATGAGAGAACAGAAACAAATCCCTACAGACCCAATGAGTATTTTAAAACTAACATTTGATGCGTTAGAAGGACAAAAGCAAGAACTCCAGCACATCAAATCAGATGTCAAAGACTTACGAGAAAACGCACCATTATTCGCAGTAGAGTGCGATGAAATATCCAATGCAGTAAAACGTTATGGTGTTGTATTACTTGGTGGTAAGAATTCTAATGCTTATCAAGACCGTGGTTTGAGATCAAAAGTTTATAAAGACATCTATAGACAGTTGTATAGAGAGTTTGGAGTAACAAGTCATAAAGCGATTAAACGTGGTCATTTGGAGTTAGCATCAAAAATCGTTGAAGAATACACATTACCAATTGTATTAAGTGAAGAAATTACTTTTGTAAATTCACAAATAAATATGGCGGAAGTTCAGTAGGAGGAAAAGAAAATGAAAGAAACTAAATATTTTGTACTTCATAACAGAGGATATGGTTTAAACGCTTACGAGTGTGAATCAAAAATTGAAGCGAGTCGTATGATTAAGGGGTTAATAGAAGATGGTGAACCAGCATCTTCTATTATACTTACACAACAAGTTGCATTAAAAACAAAGATTCAAAGTGTAATAGTTGAGATTGATGACTAATCATACGCTAAGTTTATTCAGAAGGGGAAGTGATTTAGTGGAAGATACAACATCGTTAGTAGTATTCGCAATGTTTATCGCATGCAGTGCATTGTTGCTTTACATTACTTACGAACCAATAAAACGATGGGCATGGAGTGATGTTGAACAAAAGGAAAAGACCCAAGGCAATGGGTCCCTTTAGAAAAACACTTGATGTTAGTATACCACGGAAAGTAGGGAAATAGTACATGGATTTAATTGAATATCAAGTGCTATTACCTAATGAGTTTTGGGACTTAGCAAAAAGCAACGATGAATTAATGCAAATGATTGAACAGTATTTCAGTGTTGGTTATCCACATTATGAAATTCAAAGAATTATCAAAAGCGGACAAGCATATGTGGCGGTTTGTACAAGGAGGTAAATATTTATGTCAAACGTAGTAACTGAAATTGGTGGGTTAAATTTCAAAGGTAATGTGGTAGATCATGAATGGTTTAATTACATCACTTTTAGTAATGGTAAGCCTCACATTGTAGCGATTATGGTATTGAGTGAAATTGTTTATTGGTATCGTCCTACAGTTATTCGAGATGAAATAGATGGGAAAGTAACTTACAAGAAAAAATTTAAAGCGGACAAGTTGCAAAAAAATTATCAACAGTTAGCCGATACTTTTGGATTTACAAAATTACAAGTGAAAAGAGCATGTGATTTATTAACTGATATGCTACTTGTCAAAATCGAGTTTAGGACTATTAGCGCTGATGGGAAAATTTTGAATAACGTAATGTTTGTGGAACCTGTACCAACAGAAATAAGGAAAATTTCTAGTATGTATCAAGAGATAAAAGAAGACCCTGGTTACTTAGAAGTAAATAGGGTGGTTACTTCTAAATCAAGACCCTCTTCACTTACAAGTAAGGAGTCTCCTAACTTCAAAGTAAAGACAAATACAGAGATTACTACAAAGAGTACTACAGAGAATGTAAGTAGTAGTAGCATCTTCTCTTTCTACGAAAATAATTTCGGTATTTTAAATTCATTCATAGCCGAAAGTATTTCGCAATGGGTAAATGATACAAGCGAAGAACTTGTACAAGCAGCAATGGAACGTGCTTTGAAACAGCAGAAGAAATGGAATTATGCTGAGGGCATTTTAAAACAGTGGGTTAATAAAAATATTCGTACTTTAGCTGATGTTAATGCAGCAGAAATAGAGTTTAAAAACAAAGGTAAAAAAGGAGCGAAACGAAATGGCAACACCAATGAAAAAGCTGGCAGAATCCCTGGAATTGAAGGTGAATTACCATTCTGATCAATGTATGAATCACTCTTATGAAATAGGTGGACAAAAAATCATTAAGCCAGTTCAAATGATTGAATACAGAGGACAAGTTGTTTGCCCTAGATGCGTAGTTGAACAAAACAACAAAGTTTTAGAAGAACAGGCTAATGCTCACTATAAAAAAATTAACCGTTTGCAAAAATTTAACATGCTGGAAAAGGCTAGTGTTATTACAAATAAGAAAATTCCTCTTTCAAGATTATCTGATTACAGAACCGGGTGTGATGAAACGATTAGTCACAAGAAAGCTATAGAAGAAACTTTGGAGGATTTAAAGAACGGAGAAATTAGAAAAGTTGTATTTACAGGAAATCAAGGGACGGCAAAGAGTTTCTTAGCATACAGCATGCTTCATGAATTAAATCAATATTTCTGGGATATCAGTCAGGGAGAAGAAAACTATCATCTTATGAAAAGTTGTTTATATGTGGAATTAGAAGCAATAACAAGGATGATTATGGATTCTTTCGATGATAAGAGCAGTAAATATACACTTCAATATTTTGTTCAATTAATTGGCCAAGCTGATTTTGTAGTGTTGGATGATCTTGGGGCGGAAAGTGGATCAACGGATTCAAATAGACAGGCATCTGATTTCATTCAACGTCTTTTATATGCAGTATCAAACGCTAGACAAGGAATGAGTACGTTTACCACAACAAACTTTACTGGAAAACAACTTTTTAATAAATACGATGCAAAAACAGTTAGTCGTTTATTAGGTGATTCAAAGGTTTTGAAATTTACAACAGCGGATCAAAGGCTTGCAAATTTAGGTTTCTAATAAGGAGGAATAAGCATGTGTGTATTATGTCATGATACAGGAATTATTCATAAAGAAACTTATCCAGGTGTGATTGAAACGAAAGGTTGTAATTGTGAATTGGCAATACAGCAGCAAGAAGAAAACGATAAGCGTTGGAAAGCGTACTTAATTAAATTCGAGTCAATGAAACAAGAGTTGAAACGGAATCAACAACAAAAAGTTAGCTAAAAAGAAAAAGGGGGATTTCAGTCGTATGAAGCCTACGAAAGTTGAAATCGATGTTACTGATAATAAAATTTATGTGGTCAAGAATGGTGAGGTTACGCCACTGAATCCTCCAGTAACAGGATTTGGGGAACAAG